>JALYZF010000184.1 GCA_030948995.1 Acidobacteriota bacterium | reverse complement strand
GGCTGGGGCGTCGTTGACCCGCGCCGCGCCGTCGAGATGGCATTGTCATTTGTCTAAAATTATATTTTATTATTCGCCTAAATATTTTCGACAATAGCTGCAAATTTATAAAATGCTCTTTCACACGCCAACCCTCCAGCGTCAGAAATATAACTCCAACCATAGCCTCTTCTCTCTGAAGTTACCGTTTCTTTTAATTTAGCAATAGAAAATTCTATCTGAATTTCGGCAAACATTATTGCAGCAATGGCAAGGTGATGATTGTAAAGCGGACGTTCTTCCGCCCGATTACAATTAATCAACCCGTCTCGCAAAACAATTATGTATTTTGCGAGTTCATTTTTAATTATTTCTGCATTGTTCATCTACTGATTGGAAAAATTATAAAGCAGAATTCCGACCGCTTGGACGGGAACGTCGCCGATTTTAATCGGATTGATTTTTGATTGGCGGGCGGCGGCTTCGGCAGGCGCGCGCAGCAGAATATTGCCGCTTGTTGCTTTGGCGGAAGTTACGTTTCCCGCTTCATCAATGACAATTTGGACGGCGACCTGACCGGAGGCGCGCATTTGCTTGGCAATTGGGGGATAAGCGGGTTTCGGCATATTTATGGCGCGCCCGTTTAGAACGCCGGCATTGACGGGACGATTACTCGGCGGCGTATCCGATGGCGAAGATTTCGGCGAAGGCGGCGGAGGCGAAGGCAGTGTCGGCGTCGCGCTCTGTCTTGTGTTGGCTGGCGTCGGCGTTGAATTTGCGTTTGAATTGCTGATATTAATATTGCTATTTAAAATCGGCGGCGGAGTCGCGCTTGGTGTGGGCGTCGGTTTCGGCGTCGGCGTTTTTATATTCACGTTAATGTTCGTGCTGAGGTTTGTGTTTAAGTTTGCATTGCTTATATTGATACCGCCGTTAAAATTCGCCAGTGAATTGCTGATATTCAGATTGGTATTAAGATTTGTATCGAGCGAGCCGAAATTTGTATTGACGCCGATATTTTGATTTGTATTGTCGTTATTGTTTGAACCGCGCGACATTAAAAGGAGCGCGCCGACGCCGCCTAAAATTGCAAAAGTTCCGAGAAGCGTCAAAAGGACGATTTTTGCCGTGTTCGTTTTTCGCGGGTGTATCTGATATTCGGTAACGACTCTTGGACGAACCGGCGGCGGAAGCGTTTCTTTTACAGGCTCGTTTGTCGGGATAACGATGCGCGGCGACGATACGGGTTGCAAAGGCTCGGAATCAGGCTCTGAATTCGGTTTATTGCGGCGAATAACCGTTTCCTCGCTAAAATCGTCCTCGATACTTTCGCTCGGAAGCTCTGTAAATACAGGTTGATTTTCCTCTACTAGCGGCGTGCCGTCTTTAGTGCAGAAAAGCAGAATCTCTTCGTCGTAACGGGTTTGGCAAGTTGGACAAAATTTCATTTTTTCAGATTTTCCGCCAGTTCAATTTTATGCGGGAATCGCGCGCCGGCAACTTCTGTTTATGAATTCTATCATAAAAAGTTTTAACATTGAATTGTTTCCAATTACGCGCAGCTTTCTAAATATGTGGCGCTTGGAAACATAAAGACATTTTACATTTTACATTTTTAATTTTTTTACGGATAAACAAAACCGAAATTATCTGCAAGTAAATGTAAAATTAAAAATGCAGAATTTGAAATTCGCTGCGAAGATTTTATGAAGGTCATTGTTATAGGCGCTGGATTAGGCGGGCTTGCCGCCGCCGCTCGCCTTGCAAAATCGGGTTTTTCTGTCAGCGTTTTAGAGAAAAACGAAACGGTCGGCGGCAAGGTAAATTTCGTCGAAGCGCGCGGCTACAAATTCGACACGGGCGCGTCGCTTTTGACGATGCGGCACGTTTTGGAAGATTTATTTAAATTTGCCGAAAAAGACATTGAAGATTATCTCGATATTATTTCGTGCGAGCCGATTTGCCGTTATTTCTGGTCGGACAAAACCGTTTTCGACGCTTCGACGGATTTACAAAAAACCGAAAGAGAAATAAACAAACTAGAGCCGAAAGATGCCCAAAATTTTCGACGTTTTTTGTCCGACGCGCGCCGCAAATACGAAATCGCCGAAAAGACTTTTCTCGCGCATTCTCTAAACGATTTACCGAAATTGCTGCGCCCGAAATATTTGAAGGATTTGCTTGCGATTTCTTCGCTCTCGACTTTAGACGCGCACGTTAAAAGTTATTTCATCTCGCCCAAACTGCGCCAGCTTTTCAATCGTTTCGCCACTTATAATGGCTCTTCGCCATACCAAACTCCAGCAACTTTCGCGCTTGTCTCGTTTGTCGAATTCGGTTTGGGTGCGTGGTATGCGCGCGGCGGAATTTATGAAATACCGAAAGCGTTGAAAAAATTAGCTGAAGAATTCGGCGTTGAAATTAAAACTAATTGCGCGGTTGAAAAAATTTTGATCGAACAGGGAAAAGCCGTCGGCGTGCGATTGGAAAACGGCGCGATTCTCAAAAGCAATTTTGTCGTCGCCAATGCCGACGCGATTGAAACTTACCGAAATCTGATTGACGCAAAAGAGAGAAAAATTTTTACCGAAAAAAAACTCGACCGAATCGAGCCGTCGTCGAGCGGTTTCGTTTTGCTGCTTGGCGTCAGGAAAAAGTTTGAAATGCTCGCGCACCACAATATTTTTTTCAGCGACGACTACCTTGCGGAATTTGACGAAATCTTTCGACAAAAACGCCCGGCGACAAATCCGACAGTTTACGTTTGCGCGACATCGCGCACGGATGAAACGCAAGCGCCGAAAAATTGCGAAAATTTATTTGTTTTGGTGAATGCGCCTTATACAAACCCGCAAACCGATTGGAAAATCGAAGCGAAAAGTTACCGCGATTTGATTATAAAAAAGCTGGAAAATTTCGGCTTGGAAGATTTAAAAAAATCAATTGAATTCGAGCAAATAATCACGCCCGAAGATTTTGAAAAAAAATATGCGGCAAACAAAGGCTCGATTTACGGCGTTTCTTCAAATGGAATTTTATCGGCATTTCTACGTCCGCCGAATAAAGCCCGCGACATCGAAAATCTATACTTCGTCGGCAGCGCAACGCATCCGGGCGGCGGCATTCCGCTCGTGCTGCTGTCGGGGAAATTCGCGGCGGATTTGATTTTGCGCGCCTCTTAAAATTCTATTCGCAAGCCAAAAATCGGGAAGCGTTGATTCTCGCTCAAAAATTGCGGCGTTCGCCGAAAAAATTCGTAGTTCGGCTGAACCACGCTGTCGTGATTTGTAATATTGAAATAATCTATATACGGCGCGAAAGAGACGCGCTTAAAGCCGAAACGCTTTTCCGCACGCAGGTCGAGACTTGCAAAATTCGGCAGGCGAAGCGCGTTGATGTCCTGCTCGGACAAAATACGCTGGATAAAGAAATTTGAATTCGGAAAAGCTCGAACCGGCGTTCGCCGCGTGTATGGCAAGCCGCTCGCCAGACGATATTTTGCCGCGACGGTGAAACCGTAAAACCGCGAAATTCCGATTAAAGTCAATTGATGCGGACGCTCAAAATCCGACGGAAATTCAACCGCATTTTCCGAGAAACGTCGGCGCGAATCGACAAATGCGTAAGAAGCCTGACCGGAGAAAAATCCGGTCAACGCCTTTTGCAGCGAAATTTCAAAACCGCGCGATGTGCCTTTGCCGGAATTGAAATAATTTCCGTCCGCCGTGAAATTCTGCGTCGGGCGCAAAGGCTCGACGATTAAATCATCATAATTTTTTTGATAAGCCTCGAAACGCACGCGCAAATCTTCGCGTGCCAGCCATTCGACACCGCCGATAAAGTGCGTCGCGGTTTGCGTTTTTAGATTGCGATTGCTCGGCGTCAGCGACAAAACAAAAAGGCTCGGCGGTTGGCGATAAATTCCCGTCGCAAATGTCAGCGCGACTTTAGAAGAAACGCCGAAACGAGCCGCAAAGCGTGGACTTGCAAGAGTTTCACCGGTCAAACCGTAATGGTCGAGACGAATTCCGGGCGTTACGGAAAGGCGCGGCGTGATGCGCCAAGTCGCTTGCCCGTAAGCAAAAGCCGAAGTTTTCGCGTTGAGTTTCAAGCGATTTTCGCGCGGCGCGGCGTTGAATTCTTCTTCCAAAGGACTGTAAAATTTACTCGAATTTTCAAACGTGAAATAGTTGGCTTGGTCGCTCACAACGCCGCCGCCGAAAGCGACTTCTAGTTTTGGCGAAAGCGTCGAAGTCGCTTCTTCCTTGACGCCGAATTGCGAATCACGAAGGTCGCGCGAGCGTTGCAGAAAATTAGAAAATCCGGGCAGACGAAACGAGCCGTCGTTGTGCGCCGTGTTGAACCAAACCGTAGTTTGCGCCAGCGTTTTCGCGCTTAAAGTCGAACTCAAAGTCGCGCCGAAAATGTTTCGCCGCGAAGTCCGGCGCGTGATAAAACGGTCGGTGCGGCGGTCAATGTTAAATGCCTGGTCTTCGGTTTGATTAAAATTTTCAAATAGATTCAAAGCCGTGAAAGAAAGTTTGTGGCGAGGCGCGAGGTCGTAAATTATTTTATTCGTAAAATCGAACGTGCGCGGATAACCGATGATGCCTTGTCTGGCGATTCCGGCAACGTCCAAAGCCACATCGATATAACTGCGGCGCGCCGAAAACAGCCAACTTCCGCGTTTTCCCAAAGGCACGTCAACACTCGCGCCTGCCGTTCCCGAATCGGCGAACACAACGCCTTGCACTCGCCTCCGATTGGCTTCTCGAATATGTATGTCGAGCGCGGACGACAATTTATCGCCGTAGCGAACGCCAAAGCCGCCAGCCGAAAACTCCAGCGTATCGAAAACGTCGGGCGCAAGAATAGAAGCGCGCCCGCCGCGATTGCCGTCGTATTTGTCTGTGAAATAGGTAAAATCGGAAACTGGAATATTGTCGATAAAGGTGAGATTTTCTTCCGCCGTTCCGCCGCGCACGATTAAATCGGCAAATTCCGCCGAAGCCGCGCTGACCGCAGGCAAAGAATTTATGGCGCGCAGCGGGTCGCCGCCGCTGCCGGGCGTTTGGCGGATTTCCTCGCGGTTAAGCGTTACGTTGCTGACGTTCTGCTCGACGTTTTCTGCAAAAATCTCGCTTCTGACTTCGACCGATTCGCTGCGTGTTACGTCGAGTTGGACGTTCATTAAAACATTTCGATTGCCCGTTACGCCGATTTGATTTTTAATAACGGAGGCGAAATTTTCCGCTTTAATTTGCACGTCGTAAACGCCCTTTTCGATTTCCAGCCGAAAATTTCCATTCGCATCCGAAACGGTTTCCGCTTTGCCTTCGACACTGATTCGCGCGCCTGCAATCGGTTGCCCGCTCGACCGCTCGGTAACTTGCCCGATTATAAATCCGGTCGAATTATTAGACTGAGCGAAAATCGCCGAACAGATAAAAAGTAAAACAAATAAGCATCGGAAAATTTGCATAAAATTATCGAACTTTGAAAATGAATTATCGCATTGCGCCGAAAGCGACCAGATACTGTTTGGCATCGTCGTTTTTCACCAAAGCGAGCGCGGTTTTGCCGTCATGGTTGCGCGCGTTCGGATTTGCGCCTGAACCCAAAAGCAGTTGGACAGTTTCGACTTCGCCATTTTCCGCCGCGCTCATCAAAGCAGTTTCGCCCTGTTTATTTACGGCGTTGACGTTTGCGCCCGCGCCGATTAAAGTCTGCACGACATCTTTGTTTGCATAAGAGGCGGCGAGAATTAATGCCGTGTTGCCTTCTTTGTCAGCCAAATTTATTTTCGCGTTGTGACGAAGCAGGAGATTGACAAGCTCGACACTCGCGTCTTCGTCAAGCATCATCAAAGGCGTGCGTTTTTCAAAATTTTTACTGTTGATTTTCGCGCCTGCGTTTAATAAAACTTCAGCAATTTCCGTGTTGCCGTTTTCAACCGCGACGTGAAGCGGCGAATTGCCATCGTAACCTTTATCTTTGGCGTTGACGCGCTCGCCCATCAGAATGCGCGCTTTGACATCTTCGATGTCATTATCTTCAACCGCTATAACCAGCCTGTTTCGGGTTACGTTAGATGAAGTCATTGCAACTATGCCGACGGTTGCGTATGATTCAATATCCGATTTTTCGCCGACAACAACTTCCGCCTGAATACTCTGCAAGGTCAGTTGCGCGTTTTGCGTCTCATTTCCGCCGCTGCCGACAGAAACTTGCGTTATTTCCTTCGCTTCAAAACCGCCCGCTTCGACTTTCATTTTATAAGTTCCGTCGGGTATATCTTTAAATTCGTAAAAGCCGTCTTGATTAGAATTCACGGTTTGATAAAAGCCTGTTTGTTCGCTACTGATTGTTACCAAAGCAGACGGAATGACTGCGCCGTTTGGGTCGGTAATCGTGCCGGAAATTGTGCTGTTCGGCTGGTTGCTTTTCAAAACTTCAACCGTTTGCACGGCTTCAGTTTGATTCGTATCGGTCGGCGTTTGCGCGTAAGCAAGGGTTGAAACGCCGAGCGAAGTTCCTAAAACTCCGGCGGCTATTCCCGTTTGCCGAGTGATTTGATGCAGTTGTTTTTTTAAGGTTTCGATTCTGCCGTCTGGACGGCGAACGTATTGGACGCAGATTCCGCCGCTGGATCTGGCAATAAGCCGGCGCGCCTGTTTGCGCGTAAATTTTGAAAGATTATGCACGTCTTTGGCGCAATGGTCGCAGAAACGAATTTGATCGCCGCCGCGCATTTCGTTCCAGCTTTGCAGGCAAGGTGATTGGACTTCAATTGAGTCAAGAAAACTTTTATTCGACATAGACTTCTCCTTTGGCGCACGGCGAATTATTCCCGCGCGTGTTAAAACCTTAGATATGTTTTTAAGTTTTGTTCCCGAAAAATTCGGTCGGAAGACGTCTTGTTTTCCTTGATGCGGCAAGTTTCGGATTTGGTTGCAAAAACGAGGAAATAAAAATGTCTTTAACTTGGCGTGTTTAGATTTCGACCGAAGTATTTACTATTTATGCGGTTTGAGTTTATTATCGTTAAAAAGGACGGAGCTTACAAAAGTTTATGAAATATTGTCCGCAGTGTCAGACGACTTATACCGACGATTTGCTGAGGTTTTGCCTGCAAGACGGAATGCCGCTTAAAGAAGTTTTTCAGTCCGAAATCTCTCCGCCGCCCGTTTCATTCGGCGAAGAGGAAACAGTAGTTGCCAGCCGTCAGGTCGAGCCGATTCGCGTTCCCGTTCAAAATCCGCCGAGCCAGAATTGGCAGCAACAACAGTATCAAACAGCGCCGCCAATAGTTGCAGTGCAACCTGTAAAGAGAAAATCGAGAGCGGGCTTGATTGTCGGTTTGACGGTTCTAGGAATGATGCTGCTTGCCGGCATTGCGGGCGTCGGCGCGCTGATTTATTTTAAAAACCGTAAAACTGAAGTGGTTGCCGTTAATGTTAATACTTCCGCGCCCGTCAATCGTCCGCTCAATTCAAATTCGGCAAATGTGCAGGCGACAAATCAAATTTCCAATCAAACGGTAAACGCGAACATTGCCAACGCTTCGCCGACAGCGACGCCGACCGCGAAACCGACACTCAATCCGCAAGCGGCAAAAGCGGTAACCGAAGACGTAAAAAACGTTGTCGATGAATGGAAAAGCGCGACGGAAAATCTCGATATTGACGCGCATATGGGCGAATACGCAGACGTTGTAGATTATTACAAAGCCGGTCGAGTCGGGCAGGCGCGTGTTCGCGCCGACAAACAGCGCGCCTACGAGCAATATAATTCGATAAACATCAACATTTCGAATTTGAAAATTACGCCTGACGAGACGGGCAATAAAGCGACCGCGCTGTTTGATAAAGAATGGACGTTCGAGGGCGACGAAAAATCGTCGTCCGGCAAAGTTCAGCAGCAACTGACTTTCAGCAAAATTGGCGGCAGATGGCTCATTACAGGCGAGCGCGACCTGAAAGTTTATTACGTCAATAACTAAAAATGCTGGCGCTCAGATTTGAAAACAAACGTCTCAAACTTGCTGAAATTCTCAAACCCGAAACAGAAGGCGAAGCGCTTGTGCGCGTCTTGAAATCCGGCATCTGCAACACGGACATCGAAATCTGCAGAGGTTACGCCGGATTTTCAGGCACAATCGGACACGAATTTGTCGGCGTCGTTGAAGATGCGTTAGACGCACCTGAACTAATCGGCAAAAGAGTTGTCGGCGAGATAAATGCCGGTTGCGGCGTTTGTAGTTTGTGCAAAAGCGGCGATGCGCGGCATTGTCCCGCGCGAACGGTTTTAGGAATCGTCGGACGTGACGGCGCGCACGCCGAATTTCTGACTTTGCCGAGCGGAAATCTCTTAGAAGTTCCGCACGAGGTTTCAAATGAGCAGGCGATTTTCGTCGAACCGCTTGCGGCGGCTTACGGGATTACCGAGCAAGTTGAGATTATGCCCGAAACAAAAGTTGCGGTAATCGGCGACGGCAAACTCGGAAATCTCTGCGCGCAGTCTCTCTTGCTCAAATCGAACAACGTGGCTTTAATCGGCAAACACACGGAAAAGCTAAATCTGGTAAAACAAAAAAACATAGAAACCGTTTTGCTCGAAAAGGCAAATAAACTTGCAAAGACGTTTGAGACGGTCGTCGAAGCAAGCGGCTCGGAATCGGGCTTTAATTTAGCGCTTGATTTACTGAAGCCGCGCGGAAAATTAGTTTTGAAATCCACCTTCCACGGCGAACCGAAATGGCAAGCGTGGCGCGTCGTAGTTGACGAAATTACCATTATCGGCTCGCGTTGCGGTCGTTTTGCTCCGGCGCTTGAACTCCTCAAAAATAAAAAAATCAATGTCGAGAATCTCGTTAGCGATGAGTTTAGTTTAAGCAAAGGCGTCGAAGCGATGCGCCGCGCCGAGCAGAAAGGCGTGATGAAGATATTTCTTAATGCTAAACGGTAAGTGGTAAACGGCAAGTTGCAAGTGCTAAACTGTAAATTACAAATTTGAATCGGGTGTTAAAACGCGGACAGTTTCCTTCACTTACCACTTAGCACTTACCGTTTACCGCTTTTTTATGAAAGCAATTTCAATTTTAGGTTCGACCGGCTCAATTGGCTGCAACACGCTGAAGGTTGTCGATTATCTGCAAGAATTCCGCGTTGTCGCGCTCGGCGCGGGAAAAAACATCGAAAAATTAGCCGAGCAGATTGTTCAATATCAACCTGAAATCGTTTCGTGCGAGGACGAGTTTTGCGCGGAAAACCTTCTTCAAGAGCTTCACCGTCTCAATGCAAAAATCCCAAAAATTGAATTAGGCGAGCAAGGTTTAATCGAAGTGGCAACGCACGAAAAAGCGGATATTGTCGTTTCGGCGACGGTCGGCGCGGTCGGTTTAGTTCCCACTTTAGCGGCTTTAGAAGCGGGAAAAACCGTTGCGTTGGCAAACAAAGAAACGCTTGTGATGGCGGGCGAGTTGATGACAAAAACGGCGCGCGAAAATAGAGCGAAAATTTTGCCCGTTGATTCAGAACACAATGCGATTCATCAATGCTTGCGCGGCGAGAAACGCGCCGAGGTCAAACGCCTGATTTTAACTGCTTCCGGCGGACCTTTTCGCACAAAATCCAAACAGGAAATCGAAAACGCGACGCGCGCCGAAGCCTTAAATCATCCGAAATGGAAAATGGGCGATAAGATTACGATTGACAGCGCGACCTTGATGAATAAAGGCTTAGAAGTTATCGAAGCGCGCTGGCTGTTCGATTTTTCGGCGGATGAAATTGATATTCTCGTGCATCCCGAATCGATTGTGCATTCTTTAATCGAACTTGTTGACGGTTCGATAATCGCGCAAATGGGCGCGACCGATATGCGCCACGCGATTCAATACGCTTTGACTTACCCCGACCGAAAACCTTCCGCTATTCCGCCGCTCGATTTGGCAAAGCTGTCGCAGCTTAATTTTGAAGCGCCGGATCTCGATAAATTCCCGTGTCTCGTATTGGCTTATAAAGCTCTGAAAACGGGCGGGACGTTGCCTGCGGCGATGAACGCCGCCAATGAAATTGCCGTCCAAGCGTTTCTTGACGATAAAATTCATCTGTCCGATATTCCTAAAATTATTGAAAGCGTTATGAACAATCACAAAACAACACTGGCTGAAAACTTGCAGGTAATTCTAGCCGCTAACAATTGGGCACGCGACGCAGCAAACGGAATCTTAACCGAAAAATCGACGGTAGTGAGTTCAATTAAATAATTTGACGCGCAAGGGATGCGGGTTTTACACTTTAGATTGCAACTTAGAGTTGACGCCATCACTCTAAGTTTCGGATTCAGCATACAAGAGAGATTTTTATAATGACAATTTTAATCGGAATTTTAGCCGTCATCTTTGTTCTTGGCATCGCCATAAATATTCACGAATTCGGGCATTTCGCCGTTGCCAAGCTGCTTGGAATGCGCGTTGACGCTTATTCGTTTTTCGGTTTAGGACCAAGAATTTGGGGTTTTAAGGTCGGGCATACGGATTATCGCATCAGCGCGATTCCTTTAGGCGCGTATGTCAAACTATACGGCGACGAAGCGACCGGACCGCTCGAAGGCACGGACAATCAAGGTGAAGTCGTGCCGGAATCGGAACTTTACGAACTGCGCCCGCGCTGGCAGAAATTTCTCGTAATGGTCGGCGGACCGTTTATGAATATTATGCTTGCCCTCGCCATTCCGTTTGCTCTTGCGCTTGCCAACGGCGTTCCGGCAACTCCTTCGCCGATTGTTGCCTCAGTTAAGACAGGCGGTGCGGCTGAAAAAGCGGGCGCGAAAGTCGGCGATAGAATTGTCGTTTTCGACGGCGTGGAAAATCCGACGTGGCAACGCATTCAAAACGACTCGATGCTAACGCCTGAAAAGCCGATTCCGATTGTCGTCGAGCGCAACGGGCAGAGAATACCGCTTTCAATTTCTCCGACAAAAGTTACCGAAGGCGGTAATACGCTCGGAATGCTAGACCTCGAACCGGAACGCGGCGTCGAGCCGGTCGTCGTTGACCTTGTAAAAAACGGTTCGCCTGCTTCGGAAGCCGGATTGCAAATCGGCGATATTATCGTTTCTTTTAACGGATCGCCCGCGCGAAACCCCGATGAAGTGCGAAATTCGATTAAAGACAACGGCACAAATCCGATTAAATTGACGATTAACCGCAATAACGAAGCGAAGGAGATTACGTTGGCGGCAAAAATTGACGAATCCGAGAACGTGCCGCGTATCGGCGTTCAATTCAGCAACAAACTTTCGACCGTCAGAGAAAAAGTCGGTGTTGCGGATGCGGCAAGTTATGCGGTTAATTCAAATCTTGAAATTCTGCGAATGACTGGCAAAGCGTTCGGACAAGTTTCAAAAGGTGAACGCTCGGCTGGCGAAACTTTTTCCGGTCCGATTGGAATTGTTCAAATTATTTCACAAATCGCCAACAGCGCGGGCTTTGAAGGGCTTTTATTTATTCTCGGTTTGATTAGCTTAAATCTGGGCGTGTTTAATCTTCTGCCGATTCCGATGCTAGACGGCGGGCAGATTATGGTTCTGGCAATAGAAGGTTTTCTCGCGCTTTTCGGTTTGACGCTTTCAATGGCAATCAAGGAAAAAATTCAGCTTGTCGGATTGGCGGCGATTTTGCTGCTGATGGTTTTCACGATATTCAACGACGTTTCCAGATTTTTCCGATAATGAAAAATTTGAATTCATTTTAATTTGTAGCGTTTGAGGCGTTTATTTCTGCGCCGCAAACGCTATAATACTTTTGGGTAGAAGTTATGAAGAGACAATCAAAAGCGGTAATGGTTCGGAACATACAAATCGGCGGAGGCGCGCCCGTTGCCATCCAATCAATGACCAAGACCGACACGACCGACGTTGATGCAACAGTCAAACAAATTGAAGAATTAGCAGCCTTGGGATGCGAGATTGTCCGCATTGCCGTTCCCGATAACGACGCGGCGATTGCTTTGAAGGAAATCAGAAAACGCACAAATGTCCCGCTTGTCGCCGACATTCATTTTCACTATAAGCTGGCTTTGATGGCGCTTGACGCCGGAATTGATAAACTGCGAATCAATCCGGGAAATATCGGCTCGATTGACAGAGTTCGTGAAGTTGTTCGCGCCTGCGAAGCGCAGAAAGTTCCAATCAGAATCGGCGTCAACGGCGGTTCGCTGGAAAAAGACCTTTTAAAAAAATACGGCACGGCGACGCCCGAAGCGATTGTCGAATCGGGAATGCGGCACGTTCGCATTCTTGAAGATTTAGGTTTTACCGAAACGATTATTTCCCTAAAAGCATCGGACGTAAATCGAATGGTCACAGCTTATCGCCTGATGTCGACAATGGTTGACTACCCGTTTCATCTCGGCGTAACCGAAGCCGGAACAGCTTTCGGCGGCACGATTAAATCCGCAATCGGTTTGGGAATTCTTCTTCACGAAGGCATCGGCGATACGATTCGAGTTTCGCTTGCGGCAGAACCGCACGAAGAAGTGCGCGTCGGCTGGGAAATTTTGAAATCTCTTGAACTGAGAAAACGCGGCGTAACCGTTGTTGCGTGTCCGACGTGCGGGCGGCTCGATATTGATAACTTTGTCGAAATCGTTACGGAAGTCGAGCGTCGTCTGGCGCACGTCGAAGAGCCGCTTCATCTTTCAATTATGGGCTGCGCCGTCAACGGTCCGGGCGAAGCGCACGACTCTCAACTCGGCATAACTTTCGGGCGCAATGTCGGAATGATTTTCAAAGACGGCGTTCCGATGCGGCGCGTTTCCGGCGCGGATATTGTCGAAGAATTCGTCAAGGAAGTTGAAATTTTGCGACAGGAAGGCGCGAATGCTAAGTCATTACTTGAAGACAAACCGCTCGTTCAAATTACTTAAAACAAACCGCAATAGATATTAAATAATCTCTCTGCCGCTTGCCAACCTCAAACGTTTTGTAGTCTCATTTTCGTTAAATGAAAATCTGTGTGCGCGGAACAAATTGGGTAGGCGATGCGGTGATGACGGTTCCGGCTTTGCGCGAGTTGAGGCGAATTTTTCCCGAATCTAAAATTACGCTTCACACTAGAAGTTGGGCGGAAGGAATTTTCGAGGACGCCGATTTTTTGGACGAAATTTTAACTTTCGAGCCGGATGAATCTCGATTTAAAACTGTTCTCGCGCAATCGAAAATTTACCGAGAAAAAAACTATGATTTAGCAATTATCTTTCCAAATTCCTTTGAATCCGCGCTTACAGCCAAGCTCGGAAATATTGAAAAAAGATTCGGCTACGCTAAAGACGCCAGAAGTTTTCTGCTCACCGATGCAATAAAAATTCCCGATTGGAAAACCGAAAAACACGAAGTTTTTTATTATTTGAATTTGATTGCGGAAATCGAAAACGAATTTTTCGGCACGAAAACCGTTTCGGGCGGCGAGCCGCGATTTGATTTAACTGTTTCCGATGAAAGACAAATGCGGGCGCGCAGGATTTTAGAAGAAAACGGCGTTGACTTGTCGTGCAAAATTGTCGCTTTCTGCGCTGGCTCGACCAATTCCAGAGCAAAGCGCTGGCACGCGGAAAGCTACGCGGCGCTGAATGATAAAATTCAAACGGAAGCGGGCGCAAATGTAATTTTAATCGGCGCTAAAAATGAGTTGGACGTATCAAACGAAGTCTGGAAAAAATCAAAACTAAAACCTGTTATTTTAACCGGAAAAACCGATTTGGCGGAAGCGACGGCGATTTTGAGCGTTTGCGATTTGCTCGTTTCAAATGATACGGGTCCGGCGCATATCGCGGCGGCTTTAGGAACAAAAACTTTTGTGCTTTTCGGTCCGACAAATCCGCTCACGACCAAACCTTGGAACTCGGAAATTATCCGCAATAATGTAGAATGCTCGCCGTGTATGCTGCGCGATTGCCCGATTGACCATCGTTGTCTGGCTTGGATTTCGGCGGACGAAGTTTTTGCCAAAATCGTTTCGATGAATTATGATAAAATACCGAATTGAGTATGGACGCGAACACCACAATTATCATTGCTCTTGTTACGCTGGTTTTAGCTATTTTCGGCGCGTCTTGGCTAAATCAACGTATGAACGAACGACTTTTAGAACAGCTAGAAAAAAGATTCGACGCTAAGTTTGATGGTATCGATAAAAGGCTAGATGGCATTGAGCGGAGACTTGAAAAAATCGACCGCCAGCTTGAAGCCATCTTCAAACCAGTTTTCCCCAAGTGAAAAATCCCGTAGTATTTCTCGACCGCGACGGCACTTTAATCGAAGAAGTGAATTTTCTTTCGCGCACTGAAGATTTGCGCTTTTTTCCGTTCACTGTGCAGGCAATTGATTTGCTGAAAAACAAAGGTTATTTAATTATCGTCGTCACGAATCAATCGGGCATCGGGCGCGGAATTTTTGAAGAAAAAGCGATGCACGAAATTCACGCCGAGATTCAGCGAAGATTGAATAATAAAATTGACGCATTTTATTTTTGCCCGCATTTGCCTGACGCAGGTTGTGCTTGCCGCAAGCCGAAAGCGGGAATGATTCGGCAGGCGGCAAAAGATTTTTCGATTGATTTAGACGAAAGCTGGATGATTGGCGATAAAGCGCTTGATGTCGAAACAGGTTTTAATGCGAAAACAAAAACCGCGCTGGTTCTGACCGGCTACGGTGAAAAAGATTTTGAAAAGTTAAATCGAAAACCTGATTTGGTTGCGGAAAATTTGTTTCTGGCTGTCGAAGGAATTATTAAATAATAGTGAGCTGTGAGTTAAGGAATTTTTCTTTAACTCACCATTTACCACTCACCACTATTTTACCCGTTCCAATTCCGCTCGTTCCCAATCTGCAAGATTTGCGCCTGCTTCATACGTGCTTTGCAGAAAATCTATTAACGCTTTTTCCGGCGCGTCCGACTGTCGCATATCGTCGTAGTTAAAAATAAATTCGTTGAAATCCTTGCTGTAAAACGCTTCGGCTGGAAAAATTCGCGCTTGTTTTAATCCGTCTGGTTCAGGCGCGGTGTATGAATAAAAAGCCGGAGCGTCGAGCGGCGGGCTGCCTGTCCAAAAGCCGTGACTGATAACTTCGTGCGAATAGGCTTCGCGCGTAATCGAATCAGCGCCTTCGCGTTCGGGAGCGCGACGACCGGAAAAGCGCGTTACGGCTAAATCGAAACTGCCCCAAAAGAAATGCACCGGACTGCATTTGCCGACAAATCTCGCGCGAAATTCTTTGAAAATTTTATCGACCGAAACAAGAATGCGCCAAAAACGATTCGCATATTCGGCGTCGTAAGATTTATGCACGGTGTCTTCGGCAAAAGGAATCGGCTCTGGAATTTCATCGGGAATGGCGCGGATTTTTATGTCAATTCCGAGTTCGCGCAAAGTCGCCACCAAATTGCGGTAAAATTCAGCGACCGTTTGCGGTTTCAGCGCTAGGGTTTTTATCGCGCTGCTCGTTGTAATAATTAACTGATGGTTGACGAAATCGAATTCGATTTCAAAATTACCGGATTTATAGGGAATCGCTGAAGTCGTCAAACCGCGCGGCGCGAGGTAAAGCGTTGTATTCCAAAAATGATTGACAAGCGGCGTGTTCGCCATACGAATTTTGCCGACAATCTGCGTCCATAAATGGAGCGTGTCGCGCGTTGCCTGCCATTCGGTTAGTGGAAGGGCAGGGAAAATTTCGGTGTCACCATCTGCCGTATGGTTTTCGTTATTCATTGCCGGCTATTCTCCCGAAATCGTCTTCGAGCCTGATAATATCGTCTTCGCCGAAATAATCGCCCGTTTGCGTTTCAATAAAAACAAGCAATTCTTTTGCGTCCGGGTTTTCAACGCGATGCGCGTCGCCTAGAGCAATATCAATCGCTTCGCCGGTTTTGACTAGAATTTCGCGGTCGTTTAATGTTACTTTAGCTGTGCCGCGCACGACGAACCAGTGTTCGGCGCGCCGTCGGTGCTTTTGATAGCTGAGACGCTTTTCGGGCAGAACTTCAATTCTTTTAACTTTAAATCGCTCGCCTTCGTCCAAAACCGTATAACTTCCCCAAGGGCGTCGGTCAAATTCATTTATCATTTATCCTTTATCATTTATCTTCTCGTAAGTTGTCAAATGGTTTACATTATAATCGGCGATGCAATTTGACGAAAATCTTTTTTCAAACGAAACAAATCAGGCGCAGAAGATTCAAACTTTGATAATCGGGCGTCTGCTGGCGATTTTTCTGCTGCTCGTTGCCAGTTGGGTTTGGCAGAGCGGGCAGTTAAAACTGTCTTTTGACAGTTTCCCGCAAGGCTTGTTTCTGGTTTTTTTAATCTCGGTCGGGCTGACGATTGTTTATTTTTTCGTTTTAAGATTAAACAAGAATTTCGCGTGGCAGATTCGCGTCCAGCTTTTTCTCGACGCGCTTCTGATAACTTGGCTCGTTTGGCAAACGGGCGACGTAACTTCGCCGTATATCACGCTTTTCATCGTTTTAATCAGCGTCGCGAGCGTTTTTCTCAAGTCCAGTGAAACGATTTTAATGGCGGCGTTTTGCGTTTTGCTTTTTACGACTTTAACCGTTCTGGTCGCTACCTCTTCGATTTATTCTTTCGGCAGCACGCCGGAGCTTTCAAGAATTGTCCAGATTAACGGTTTTCACGCCGTCGCGTTTCTCGTTGTCGGTTTTCTTGCCTCAAAACTTTCAGACCGCCGTGCTTCGGGGGAGCAACTAGAGGAAACGACAAAAACGCTGGCGAATCTGCGCGTTCTGCACGAGCGAATTGTCGAATCTATTCGTTCGGGACTGGTGACGACCGATTTAACCGGAGAAATCTATACGTTCAACGCCGCCGCCGCTGAAATTACCGGCTATCGAGCCGACAAAATGCAGGGAAAATCAATTTTCTCTTTGTTCGGCAATATCCATCTGCCGATTGCCGACTCACTAGAAGCGACCGATACGGGCGAAGCGCCGCTGCGTTTTGAAACCGACGTTTCGACGCCCGAAGGTTTTTCGGTGCGCGTCGGTTACAACATCTCGCCGCTTTTCAGCGAAAACGGCGAGACGACCGGATTGATTTTGACGTTTCAGGATTTGACCGAGATTCGCTCGATGGAAGAAAGCGTCCGCCGCAAAGACCGGCTTGCCGCAGTCGGTCGCGTCGCCGCAGGACTCGCGCACGAAATCCGCAATCCTTTGGGCGCGATGCGCGGCGCGATTCAAGTTTTGGAATCGCAAACTCCGCCGGGAACTTCGCAGGCGTCTTTAATGGAAATTATTTTGCGCGAATCCGACCGCTTGAATAAAATTATTACTAATTTTTTAACTTACGCCCGCCCGCGCGTCAGCAATTTTTCGCAAATCGACGTGCGCGAAGCCGTTGATGAAACGTTTACGCTGCTCAAACACAGCCCGGACGTAAAGGAAAACCACGCTTTGGAAACGGATTTGCCCGACAAGCCTTTGATAATTTCCGCCGACCCGACACAGCTTAAACAAATTTTCTGGAATCTGGCGCGCAACTCGATTCAGGCGATGCCGAACGGCGGCAAATTTAAAATTAAACTCGAAGAAGTCGGCGACGAGCGAATCCGTATTTTGTTTGAAGATACCGGCTGCGGAATGTCGCCCGCGCAAGTCGAACAGCTTTTCGAGCCTTTCTCGGATTCAACGACGGGCGGAACGGGTTTAGGACTTTCAATCGTTTATCAAATCATCCGCGACCACAACGGCACAATTAACGTTCGCAGTCGTGAAGGCGACGGGACAACAATCACTGTCGAGCTTCCGACCGAGTTTCGTGTTCATAACGCTCTAAACGAAACCAGCCAGCCTGATAATGCCGGCAAACAATTGCGTCTTGAAGATTTTTTAACCGTTAAAGAATAAATTGCGGCTTTATTTAAGCGGCAGCTTTTTGGACGGCTTTGGCGCGAGTGGCTTCGGCGGCAAGTTGTGATTTTTCTTGAGCGCGCTGTTTAGGATTGCCCGCTTGCGCGTTTGTCAGATGAAGAATGGTGTCTTTTTCCCGATTAATCTTAATCTGCAAATCTTCGGACGAATTCTTTTCGTAAGATTCTTCGAGAGTTTTCAATTCGGCTTTGTGCTGTTTAATTTTCTCTTCCATACTTTTTATTGTTTGTCTGGAAACCAAGTAGCGGCATTATAACCTTCTTCGGCTTTCGTCCAAATTTCTTCCGGCACTCGTCCCCAGATTTGTTCAAATTTTTGCGCCGGAGCGAAATTTTTGTCTTCGAGCAATGTTTTTATATCTTCCTGCCGGTCGAAATCCGGCGAGATTTCAAACATAACGGCGACGAACGCGGCAATATCTTCGGCGCGCTCGAAATCATAAGTTTTGGCGCGTTCGATGCCGATGCGCGTCATTGCTTCGAGCGTTTCGTCCGGGTAATCTTTAACTCTTTCAAAATTTCCCGTCCGAATTATTCCGGCAATCAACTTTACAAGTTCCGGCTCGTCTCGCGCGATAAAATGCTGAATTTGTTCTTCTCTGATAATTAACACAAAATTTTCTCTCCGGTAAAAAAAAATTATCCGCCGACGATAACGGTAAAATCACCGGTGACAATTTTGTTCGGCGGACCCAGCGCTTCTAAAATCGTATCTAGCATGCGACACTGCGGCAAAAAATTTGTTTGAACTGTCGCCGAGCCGTCAATAACCACGCCGGGACCGTGCGGCGGAATCGGCAATGGCGTAGCGCAGGTGTGAATATCTGAGCCGCCGCCTGCCGCCGCGCCAATCAAGCTCGACATTGTCGCCGCCGATGCCGCTTTGGTTGCCTGTTCCGCCGCTAAAGCCACGGGTGCGCCGGGCGTTCCGGCAGCGGCAATCGTCGCGGCTTCCGCCACTTTAATAGCCGTATCGGAAACTGTTTTCGCCGCTTGAAGCGCGCCGACAAGCCCCAGCGGAATTCCGCGCCACGCCGGTAGAAAGCCGATTAAAACATTCAGGCTTCCGGGTCCGATTGTTAAAACGGGCGGTAACGGATGAATGACGTTATCTGTAGTTCTGGCGGCTGCTCCGGTCGGCATAAATTTTAGTTTCCTTTAATTTTCTAACTTTCCAAATTAAGTTTTGATTCTTTCAACGAATCATTTTCCAATTGAAAGCCGAGCAGATTTTCATTGTCTTCGGCTTCGGCAAAAAACGTCTGAACATTTCCGAAAATACTCTTGAGTTCCGTCGCCTTGCACGTCGGCAGAAATTGGCGCAAAATGCGCGGGTCATAAAAACGGAAAATCATCGGATTGCCTTGCTCGTCGCAGACGTTCACCAGAGCGCGAAAATGCCGCCTCATTTCCTTTATCGAAAACCGGCAATGCGCGAAAATTCCCCAATGATTTCCGAAACTCTCGCTTAAAATCCATTTTGTAAACGGGGAATTCGGAACGAGATTGACGACATACGGCGCGGTGTAAGCCACGTCCGGCGACAACTCGCCGGGAAAGAGACAATAATTCGGCGGGCGCATCTCATAAAGACGCATCGGCAAATCAGGCACGGAAGCACCATCAAGCACAGCGTAAAGTCTCGTAACGTCTGAGAAAAGATGCTCATTTAATTTTGCCACGTCCATTAATTTCAAATCCCTTACTTGATTAGTCTAAAGTTTCTTTAACGCCTTTTTAGCCGTTTCGCCAATTTTCGCTATGCTGTCCGCAGATTCCTGAACTTTTTCATGCGCCGCTTTATCGGCAGAAGCCAACGCTTGCAACGATTTATCAATCGTATGTCTGATTGCCTCTATATTGTTTTGTAATTCTGCAAATTCCGCTTCTAACTTCGCTTTGTCGGCAGAAGCTATTGTTTGTAACGATTCTAAGGTCGTTTCCTTCATTTTCGCTAAACTGTCCTTCATTTTTGCAACTTTTGCCGCTTCTTGTGCCGTTTTGTTAGACAAAGCTGATTTTTGAACTTCTTTGTTCAAGCCCTTAATTTTCTCTAAATCCTTTCTTAATTTTGCAACTTTTGCATCTTTCGCCGCTTTTGCTTCCTTCGCCGCTTTGCCGGAAGAACCCGTTTCATTCTGAACAAAAGGCGCTCCGTCTTGCGAGGCTTGATACATCGAAGCCGCAAGCGCCGTATAATTTTTCGGTTGTTGCGGCGGCGGCGCGGAACTCGCGCTTACCGCTTGCCCGGCTTCCGCATTGTCGGCTTCTTTCGGCTCGGTCGGCGCAGTCGGACTGCTTCCCCCGCCTGAACCGGCAGCCCCGCCGCTGTTTAGCATAATAAATTGACCCTTGACAAAGACTCCACCCGGATTGATATTTATAAAACTGCCGCCGACTTTCAATGTCAGACTTGCTCCGGCTTCGATTACGACACTCATACCTGCTTTGATATGAACTGCCATTCCCGCGTCCATTGCATAGTTTTGCCCGACTTTTTCCTGCAAATTGCTGCCGACTTTCAACGAAACTGTGCCGGTAACTTCTTCATTTTGATCGCCGCCGATCTTTAAGTGCTTGTCTTTTTTGACTTTTTCGAACTGGTCGTTTTCGACAATTAAATGACGGTCGTGTTTGATGATTTCCTTTGCATCGTTTTTAATGCGAACGTCAAGGTTTTTCTGTCCGTAGATAAAAATCTGCTCGCTGTCTTTTTTGTCTTCAATCCTAAACTCGTTAAATCCGCCGCCGTCTTTGCTCGTATTGGATTTGATTGTCGATTTCGTTTTCTCGTCCGGCAAAGTATAAGGCGGCATTGTTTCGGCATTGTAAACGCAGCCGGTAATAATCGGCTGGTCGGGGTCGCCTTCGAGAAAATGCACGATGACTTCCATTCCGATACGCGGGATAAACATTGCTCCCCATTTCTTCGACGCCCAAGTCTGCGCGACGCGAATCCAGCAGGAACTGTTTTCATTATTCTTCCCGTCTCTGTCCCAATGAAACTGGACTTTAACGCGCCCGTATTTGTCCGTGAAAATTTCTTCGCCGTCAGTTCCGACGACAACCGCCGTTTGACTGCCCTGAATTACGGGTTTTGGAGTTTTTTGCGTCGGGCGATATGGCGGGTTGCTGTTGCCGTATGCGATACAGTTAAAACTGTTCGAGTATGGTTGCTGGATTTCATCGTCGCTAACATAAGTCGGATTCTGTTCGGCTTCGTGCGTAACGGAAGTGATAACGTATTGCCCGTTGGCTTTGTCGTCTGGATGATTGGAGAACTTAAAACGATAGCCGGCAGTCATTGAATTGCAATCGGAAATACCGCTAGCGGTTTTATACTGCGCGTCGAGCGACTGCATCAAAATTTCAGCCGATTTCTGCTTGTCTGTATCGACGTTGTTCATATCCGCCGCGTTCGCTCCGCCGCCGCGGTCGATGCCGTCGTATTTACGCGCGTAGCCGCCGGGATAATTGTAGATCTCTAATTTCTGATTATCGCCGACGTTGAAAAGGCTTGGCTGCGTGACGTCGAGCAACCTGGTCGGAAGCTGGAAGTGATAATCCCAAAGCGTAACTTTGCCCGTTTGCAATTGATAATCGGTCTGCCATTTTACAATCGACGTAATAAAGTCTTCTCTCTGCCCGACGTTTGTGAAATAAGCAATATCGGATTTCGACGGGCAATCGGGATGCGACTGCGGTGTATTGGCGAGAATCATTTTATGTTTTCCGCCCGAATGCTCGAAAAAATAATAGATGCCTTCTTCTTCCATCAGGCGCGAGGCGAAATCAAAATCCGTTTCGCGGTATTGAACGCAGTAGTTACGCTGCTTGAAGTCGCCTTGCAATTCGTAAGAGACCTCAAAGCCCTTAAAGACTTCGCGCAGAATATCGGGAACGTTTTTATGTTGAAAAATTCGGCTCTGGCGATTTTGCGTCAGTATCCAGACGTGTGGAACAATCGTCGCGTAATAAAACGTAAAACGAGTGTCGCGGTTGCCTTGCGTAAAACGATTGACCATTCCGCTCAAAGCGCGCGTCGTTCCGTCTCTTTGCGAAATTGAAACGGTAACGGCTTTACCGAGAATCGCGGTTGCATCGACGCTGGTCGGCTTGATGCCTTCTTCGTTTTCCTCGTGCAGTAGCTCAACTTCAAACGAAAAAAGCGAGGAAAGCCCTTCGGTTGCCGTTATCCGGTTGATGAGCAGAAAGTTTTCTCCCAAAGGAGTTGCAATGCTCATTAGTCTGTCGCGTTGTGTCGTTGCCATTTTTCTACAAAGTTACAAATCTCAACTTCTTCACCGAACAAATTATTCGCCGCCGATTAATGTAAATTTTCTTTCCGACGAGGAGTTTAGTTTTAAGTCCGTATTTATCGTTGCCATTACCACAAAGTTAAATTCTCGATACATCTAAAGAACCTAAAAACAATTGCTAGTTAAATATCAAATTTTCCAAATTTAAAGCATTACCACTGCTGGCACTATAAATTTGGAAGTTACAGCCATCAGCTTCAATGACATAAACATCACCTTCAAAAGCGCCAAAATCAATAACGCCTGCCGCCCCCCAGCTATATATTTGATTTACATTACAAGCAATAACTCTTGCCCCAGCCTTTTGTGCGACTTGTTGGGCATAAATCCTAGATTCTAGTCCACAAGCGGCGGCATTGCCTAAGTCGCTTCCGACCAAGCAGGCAAAGAAAACGATATTTTTAACGTGTCCTTTATATTTTTCAAACAAATTGATATTGCTTGATCTAAAGCCGTCCGCGCCAATTTGTAAATAACCTTGATTTCCGTGCGCCATAAAATGAAGCGCGTCCATTGTTGACCAATCGGTTGCGACTTTTGCAGTCCAGTCAGTAATATGGGCTGCTGTGTCGCTAAGCTGAACAGTCCAAGTTTGCTTTGCTCCCGGCGGACGCAAAGCCGATGCCGCAACAGGTGGTGTTGCCGTTGGATTTCCGGGATTGTTCAGTCTTGGGTCGTGAACAACCATCTGATTACCTCTCATAAAATTCATTGTTTTATACTCCTTATTTCAACTGAATTCATAAGCGAATTTTTCATTTTCGCCCGCCGAAACGTGAACTCGTTTAATTCCTTCGCCGCTCGCCATTCTCGACAAAACTTCGCCGCTCATTTCCGGCAGAAGCGTTCCGGTCAAGATGTTATAAACATTGCGCGCGCCGCTATCGACATCGGTGCAGCGTTTCGCCACCGTTTCAATGACGGAATCGTCGTAGGAAAATTGCGCTCCGTGATTGTCCGAGATGCGTTTTTCGATTTTTCCGAGCTGCAGGCGAATAATAAGACGCAGAATATCGTCGGAAATCGGATAAAACGGAACTGTTACCATTCTGCCTAAAAGTGCGGGTTTGAAGGATTTGAGGAGTTCAGGACGAATCGCTTCGACCAATCCTTCGGGGTCTGGTTTCGTGTCCGGGTCGGCGCAGAGTTTCATAATCGTATCGGTTCCGACATTCGATGTCAGCAAGATAATACAATTTTTGAAATCAATTTCACGTCCTTCACCGTCTTCCAAAAGACCTTTATCAAAGACTTGGAAGAATAATTCCATAACATCGGGATGGGCTTTTTCCACTTCGTCGAGTAGGACGACCGAATAAGGTTTGCGTCGCACGGCTTCGGTTAAAACGCCGCCTTCGCCGTAGCCGACGTATCCCGGAGGCGAGCCTTTCAGACTTGATACCGTATGCGCTTCCTGATATTCGCTCATATTTATCGAAATTAAATTGCGCTCGCCGCCGTAAAGCGTATCGGCTAAAGCCAGCGCGGTTTCGGTTTTACCAACGCCGGAAGTTCCGACCAGAAGAAATACGCCGATTGGACGTTTCGGGTCAGTTAATCCGGCGCGAGCCGTTCTGATTCTTTGCGAAATTGCTTCGAGCGCGTGGTTCTGTCCGAGAACTCTTTCCGCAAGCGTTTCCTGCAGTTTCAAAACGGCGTTGATTTCGTCTGCCACCATTTTGCCGATTGGAATTCCAGTCCAGCCGGAAATAACTTCCGCAACCGTTTGACCGTTGACGACCGGCTGCATTAAAGGATTTTCGCCCTGCAATTGTTTTAATTCTTCGGTCAATCTTTTTAGTTCGGATTTTGCCGCTTGAATATCGAGCGGTTGAACCGCTTCTTGCGCGGGTGCGGCTGCCGTCGCTGAAGATTCGCCGCTGCTTACGGTCGAATCGGTTTCAGCCGTTGCGTTTGCCGCAGATGCTCCAACCGAAGAAGCATCCGAAGTTTCGGTCTGGCTGCCGACGGCGGAAACATCGCTGCCGTTCCCGTTTGAAGCGTTCGCCGCCGCGAGTTTGCCGTCGAGCCGCGACATTTCCAATTTCGTCCGAAAGGCTTTGATTTGATTGGTTAAATCTTTTTCCTTCGTCCATTGCTCGTCGAGTTTGGCGAGTTCTTCTTCTGATTTGGCACGCTTAGCTTTTAGTTCTTCGAGCCGTTCGTCGTGCGTCGCGCCGGTTACGAGTTCGCGTTCGAGCGAATCAATCTCGGTTGAAAGATGCTGAATCCGTCTAGTCGCGTCTTCAATCGGCGCGGGCGTTGCGCCTTGTCCGATAGCGACTTTCGCGCACGCAGTATCTAAAACCGAAACGGATTTATCGGGAAGTTGTCTGCCTGTAATATAGCGGTGCGACAGCTTGACGCATTCAACAATCGCTTCGTCAAGAATGCGGACGTTGTGATGCTCTTCCATTTTCCCGACCAGACCGCGCATCATTCCGATTGCTTTTTCTTCGTCGGGTTCTTCTACTTTGACGACTTGGAAACGCCGGGCAAGCGCCGCATCTTTTTCAAAATATTTTTTATACTCTGCCCAAGTCGTCGCTGCCATCGTTCGCAATTCGCCGCGAGCAAGTGCTGGTTTCAGAAGATTTGCCGCGTCGTTTTGTCCGGCTTGACCGCCCGCTCCAATCATCGTGTGCGCTTCGTCAATAAACAAAATTATCGGCTGTGGCGAGGCTTTCACTTCGTCGATAACCGATTTCAAGCGATTTTCAAATTCGCCTTTGACGCCCGCGCCCGCTTGAAGAAGTCCCAAATCGAGCGTTCTGACGGCGACATTTTTGAGCGGTTCTGGAACGTCGCCTTCGGCAATTCGCAGCGCAAAACCTTCGACGACCGCCGTTTTTCCTACTCCGGCTTCACCCGTTAAAATCGGGTTGTTCTGCCTTCGACGAGTTAAAATGTCGATTACCTGCCGAATCTCGAAATCGCGTCCCAAAATCGGGTCAATTTTTCCGGCGAGTGCTTTGGCAGTTAAATCTTCGGTGTATTGGTCGAGAGCTTTTGTTTTGCCCGCGACTCCGCTCGCAACCGGTTGCCCGTTTGAAACGCCCGCTGTTTCGCCTAAAGCGACAGCATCGCGCGCTTCACTTGAATCCGCCGTAATTTCTTCGAGTTTCGTTTGCAATGATTCGACCGAAACGTGATTAAATTCTTTTGAAATTTCACGTGCGATTCGTGCCGTGCCGTCGTTTGACAAAAGCGCGAGAATTAAATGACCGGAGCGAACGCGCGCCGCGCCGAAATCGACCGAAGCGAGCAGCCACGCATTTTGAAACCATTGCGGCAAACGGTCTGAAAGTCCCGGCGTGCGCGAGTTTCCCGACTTCAAACGATTGAGCGCCGTTTCAACGTCTTTCGTTAAACGGTCTACGTTGACTTCGTAATGACGACAAATTCTGTGCAAATCCGTGTCGTCCTCATCGAGCAGTTTAGCTAGAATATGCTCAATTTCGACATCATAATTCGTGCGCGAAAGACAAAGCCCCGCTGCGCCTTCGAGCGCGCCGCGACAAGTGTCGTTTAATCTGCCAACCAAAGATTTTAAGTTTACGTTCATTTTTTACCTCGTCTAAAATAAAATTCACTAACTAATTTTTTCAATTAAATCGAGAGCTTAAGAATAAGCCGCACTCGAAAGCTCTAAAATATCATTCAACTGTGCAATGACTGCCATACCCGGACAACCCGGATGACCTTTTCCGAACAGTGAATGATAAGCCAATCCTGAGCCTGCCGCACCGCTTGCAACTGCCAGCGAAACACCCGGAGATTGCCGGTGCAGCCAGCCAAACAATCCGGCGCAAATATCGACTTGTTCATCCGTTAGCCGCTCTCCGGGAAGTGCTATATTTTCGATACTAATCCATTGTGCGTCAATCGTGTTTCCGTCAACAGACCAAGCTCTGTTGGATGTGTCAACAAACTGCCAAACCTCGCCATCTTTCGCTACACAAAAATTTGCGGAAGCCTTCGCTTTTGGATTACAGAACCAACCCCAAACTCCTCTTAGGGACGGAGGCATTTTAGGTTTCCCCTCACCCGGCGACGCGCCGTCGGTAATGTGGATAATTAGCCCCTTAATTGGAGAAACCATTCGTCCTTGATTAAAATTTTCTGTAATCGGCACGAATTGAGCATCAGACCATAGCGCCATAAATAATCTCTCCCGTATTGAAATCTAATTTGTATACATCTGTAAAACTACTTGTCCGTCGTCTTGCTTAAAAGGTTTTGTTTTCAGGAACGAAGTCCAACCGAGCATCGGGCGGCGCAGCGCGCGCGTCGTTAGAATACAACCAGGAACTTCTTTGGCTTTTAAGACGAGTTGGACATCGAAATCAAACTCCAAACCGACCATAAAATTGATGATTGATTTCAAGGGTTTATGCGCTGTCCCATTTGGCAAAAACGCTTGAAATTGTTTGAATGAAATCGCGCCGACGACAACACGAAATTTTGACTGCTGTTCCCAGACGCGGCTGCCGACAATCGCGCTTGCGCCTAGAATGGCGTTTGCTTTGCCTAATTTTGTAACGCTTTCTTCGTCTAAATCTAACCATTGACCGAAAAATTGTTTGATTTTTGCCGTAACGCCGAAATAATCGCTCAACATATTTGCCAGCGCGCCCGCCGAATGCGGCTTTTGGGCAATCAAACCGGCGTAAGGCAAAAGCGATTCGTCTTCCAAACTCATTCTGCCGCGCAAGCCGTTTGTGCCGAGACCTGTAAAATCAAACAGATAATCGGTAAAATCGTTTTTGCCGCGTTCATACGCGATAGGAAAACGATATTTTTCCCAAGCGCGGAAAAACAACGAAACCGAGCGATGCGTGAAAATATCGAGAAAAGCCCACATCGCCGTATCGCGGTAACGAAGGCGATCCATTGCAAGCTCCGTGTAATGCACAGGCAGAACGCCGCTGACGCCAATCATTCCCATAAAGTTGATGAACATTTCGAGTTTATGCTCATCGGAAAAGCTGCCGTTTCCGTCTTTAATCTCGTAAATTTCGCTGGCGGGAAAGTTTAATGACATCCGCGAGCGAAACTTGATGATTTCCGGCGTGATTGACGTTTCGCGCCCGACCGGACGGCGTTCGGGAAATATTTTTTCGAGAAGACGCACGGCTTGAAAAAATTCAAACCGATACGGCTCGTCGAGAATTTCTTGATTAAGCGGTTTTTCGCTCATAGTAAAGTCAAAACGCAGAGACACCAAGACGCAGAGAAAATCAAATTAACTGCTTTTATCTTTATCTAGTTAAATAAAACTTTGCGGCTAGACGTCTTTGCGTTGAAAATAAATTATAATAAAACCTGCTCGCCCGTGCGTGGCGGAAAACGCCTAACTATTTCCTCGCGCTGTTTTGTTCGCAGAACAAGTTGGCTAAAGGAATTCAGCGACGAATAAAGTCCAAGAAATCTTTCCAGAACGCAAGCGAAAAGAAACATTCCGCTACCG
Organism: Acidobacteriota bacterium; assembly: GCA_030948995.1. Classification (GTDB taxonomy): domain Bacteria; phylum Acidobacteriota; class Blastocatellia; order Pyrinomonadales; family Pyrinomonadaceae. The sequence goes on along the minus strand of JALYZF010000184.1, from coordinate 7,786 downwards.
ACAAACTGCTCCTCGTCGAACGTAAGCGTCGTCTCAAGCCCGCGCACAAAACCCGCGCCGATATGCTCGCCAATTCGACGAACAACTTTGCGGCTTTCAATTCCGGTGATGCCTAAAATTTGTTTGCGCGAAACTGATGAGTCGTCGAAATTATAAAGCTGAAGAATTTCCTGCAACGCTTCCGGCGTGCCGTTTTCGCTATTGACTAAAGATAAATAATTTAAGTTAAGATGCGAAATAATGCGCCACTGCGCCGAGCGTCGTTGCGGCGGGCGAACGGTTTCGGTTGGTTTCGTCAAACAGTGAACGCGCGACAGGAGCGCCGTGCCTTCGACTTCAAAATCGTTCTCTCGCCCGCCGAAGGGAAGTCTTGCCGGCAAATCCCGATTCGTGCAGGTCGCTTTAATGTTAATGACTTCGGCGGCTGGAACACGCGGATTAAAATTCATATCCACGAGCGACATAAACATTTCCGTGCCTTCGTCATTCTCTCGTTGGGAAGCTCTCCGCGTCGCATACCAAAAGGCTTTTTCCATCTGCTCGCCGTAAGCGTGTCGCAGGCTGTAAAACGACGAAAACTCGCGCGTCGTGTTCGTGCGCGGGTCGCTCGTGATAACTTCGTCAATCGAATAAACTTCCGTCGTCATCTGGCGATGAACGTCTGGGACAATTTGATACTCGTATTTTTGCTGCGAAAGATAAATCGGGTCCGACAGTTGCGAGAAAAGATTGACAATCGGCGTGCAGCCCATCCGAAAAGTCTCTTTTGTAACGGGAGCGCGCGGCGGCGTGATGTCTTTTAAGTGAATCAGAATATCGAAATGACTGCCGAATTTTCCGGCAACGGCTCGGTCTAAGCCGTAAACGTCGAAAAACAAAAACTTATAAGGAAATGAAAAATACTCGGTCAGAAGACGGTAGCCGGAAAAGGAACGTTTCGTATAAGGCAAAATTCCTTCGTCTTCTTCAAAACCGACTTGTCTTATAAAATCGGCTGGCAAAATCACGGGGTCGGGCATTTTAAGCTGAATGTTGGTCAGCGTCATCAAAGTTTTGTTGCCGATTGGCGTTTCTTTCGGGCGAAATTCAACTGCCGACGCTTGATTGAAAATCATTTCGTAAAGCGGAAAGACAAGCTGCGGGTCGCCGTTCAAATAAAAACGTAAGAATTCGGGCGGCTTGCCCGTGCTGCCAACTTTTAACTCGTGGAGATTGGCGTCGCCGAAACAACGCATACTCAAGCGAATATAACTTTCGGCAAATTGTCCGCGCCCGTCTTTAGGCGCGGGCGATTCCAGCGCGGCTGATTCAATATCAATCGGCAGAAGCTGCGTGTCATAGCAAGTGCGAAAGCGGCATGGCGTTCCGTCCACCGGACGCGAATAAAGTTTTGCGCCGCGTTCGAGCTGCTGAACCGCCGTTATTTTATCGTTCGGATTGCCGAAGGAAAACTGCGCGATTGCCATCGAAGGTATTGGGGAGAGATAATGCGGGTAAAGAACATTTAGAAAAGATTCGGTAATCTCCGGCAGCTCGTCGTCGAGTTTCAAAGAAACGCGCCCGGTCAGAAAAGCAAACGCTTCAATCATCCGCTCGACGTGCGGGTCTTCGACCTTTTCTTCGTCAAGCAGAAGCCGCGCGGCAATCTTAGGATATTTCGCTGCAAACTCGGCGCCCATCCGACGCAGAAAAATAAGTTCCCGCTCGTAATAACCTAGAAGTTCGTCACGCATCGTATTTTATGGAAAACTAAGGAAACTTTTTATCTTGTCGGTATAAATCCGTTTGTGCCGTTTTACTGAAATCTTATTTTTCCTGAATTTCAAACTCGCCGCTTCCGAGTTGGAGAACAGTGTCAAAGACGATTGGCTCGGGCGCTGGTTCGATGTCCAAACTCGCCTCGATGCGAAATTTCATTAGCCTGTCGACGTTACTGATGGGTTCGAGGAAAACTTTCAAATCAAGAAATCGCGGCTCGAAATTTTTGATAGCCGTTTCGAGCGCCTGCGTCAGACTCTTTTGCTCAGCGTAGCTTTTCGCGCTAATGCCGGTGAAATCAGGCAGACCGAAAACTATTACAGATTTTCTGACTTCTTCCAGATTCTCGTCAATATCGTCTAGATAACAGCGAGTGTTTAGAAGCCATTCCAAATCACGGCGCACCGATTGTTTTAATTCGCGCAGCGAATTTGAATGCGATTTCGGCGCTTCCTGTGAAGATTTCGGGTCAAAGTCAATAAGACGGTCAAGCACCGACGGAGTTACGCGAATTTCTTTTTCGGTTCTTGCCATTATAAAAATTCTCCGCCGAGGAATAATCGCCAGAAGTTTTTCAGACCAAATAAAGACAGAAAATTATTGCCTGCCGCCGTTATCGGGCGGCAGACAATAATTTAGATTTTGGAAAAATTTAAGCTCCTTCGCCTTTGACTGCTTTGGTATCGTAACTGACCGTATTAGTCCGGGTTACGCCGCCGCCCTTGGTATCTTGTTGGAAGTATTCCATCGAGATTTTCGTAAAGTTAAAGGAAACCTGTTCCATCGGAAGCGAGCCGCCACTTGCGCTGCCGCCAGTTTGAAACGACGAAATAACCAGGTCTGCAAAGGTAACTTTAAGATAGGTATAAGGCGTTCCGTCGCCGCCAGTTTTTTGGCAGCTCAAAATTGCCTGCGGAATGTGGTTGCCCTTAACCGAAGCTAGGAAAAGCTGTGGACTTGCCGAGCCGTTTTGGACGACAAAGTGATAGTCCTGTAGATGAGCTTTACCTGTTCCCATACCTGTTCCTTGTCCGGCAGAGCCGGTGTTGGTTGAACCGAAAGACCACGATTCAATTTGCATCTGTTCGGTAAAGCCTTCGGCTTGCGATTCGCCTTTGATTGTGTCGATTTTTAAGTAGTATGCTGTTAGTGCCATTTTCTTTATTTGCTCCTTATCAAAATAAAACTTTGTCTAAAATTTTTGTCTTACGCTTTTGGCAAAACAAGTAAAAATACGCGCTCTGCCTTTTTTACGAGTTTCACTTCTCGCTTATGTGAAATAGACGTGAAGTGAAACTCGCTTTTGCTAAAGTTTGGATTTTTTTTCAAACTTTAGCGCTTTTCTATTTAGCCTGCTTCGGCAGTTCAGCCACGAGGCGCAACGAAACAGAAAGTTCGTCGAGTTGAAAATGCGGTCGCAAAAACGCGACGGCGCGATAAACGCCCGGTTTTCCCGGGACTTCCGCGACCTCTACTTTTGCATCCCGCAACGGATATTTGGCTTTCATTGCCGCCGGCGCAACGTCGTTTGCCAAAACGTAATTTCTAATCCAGCGGTTTAAGAAAATTTCCGCTTCCTGACGCGACATAAACGAGCCGATTTTATCACGCACCATTGATTTCAGGTAATGAGCGAAACGCGAAACGGCAAAGATATACTGCAACTGCGACGACAATCGAGCGTTTGCATTAGCTTCGTCCGTATCATATTTTTTCGATTTTTGCGCCGATTGCGTAGCGAAAAATGCTGCATAATCCGTGCCTTTGCAGTGAACGAGCGGGATAAATCCGTTGTCGGAAAATTCCTTTTCGCGCCGGTCTGTAATGGCAACTTCAGTCGGGCATTTCATCGCCACTTCGCCTTCGTCCGTTTCAAAAGTGTGCGTCGGAAGTCCGTCAACTAAGCCGCCGCCTTCGACGCCGCGAATAGCCACGCACCAGCCGTACATCGAAAACGCTTCGGTCAAGCGAGTGCCGAGCGAGTAAGCCGCGTTGCTCCACAAGTATTTTTTGTGGTCTGTGCCGTCAACGTCTTCTTCAAAACGAAAACTTTCGGTTGGTTTGGTCGCCGCGCCGTAAGGCTCGCGTCCAAGGACGTGCGGCAAAGTCAAACCGACATAACGCGAATCTTCCGACTCGCGGAAACTGCGCCATTTGGCATATTCCGCGCGGTCGAAAATTTTCGACACATCGCGCACGTCAGACATTTCCGAGAACGTATCCCAGCCGAACATATCCGACGAAGCGGCGCTTAAAAACGGCGCGTGAGCGGCGGCGGCGACCTGCGAGATGCTCTCTAGTAGTGCCATATCCTGCGGGTGATTGCCGAATTCAAAATCGCCGATCAGCGCTCCATACGGCGCACCGCCGAATGTTCCATATTCGTCTTCGTAGATTTTTTTGAAAAGAGTTGATTGGTCGAACTCCAAAGCGCGCTCGAAATCTTTGAGAAGGTCTTTTTTCGTGACTGACATCACACGGATTTTTAACTGCGTGCCGGTCAAGCTGTTTTTGACCAGATGATGGAGTCCGCGCCAAGAGCCTTCGAGTTTTTGGAAGTCTTCGTGGTGCATAATTTCATTCATCTGCGCCGTAATCAGACGGTCGATTTCGGCGATGCGGGAATTGATTGCAACGTCCATATTTTTGGACATCGTCAGCTCGCCCGACATTACTTGACCGACAAATTCGCCAATCATATCTTTAGCGCGTTCCTTTTGAAAATCGTCGCGCGCCATTCTGCCTTCGGTTAAAATCTGGTCGAGCAGATTAGTTTCGGGTGCTTCCTGAACTTGGGCTTGCGCCGCCTGTTGTTTTGCTTTTTCAGCCATAGTTTTATTCCTCCTTTGCTGCTCCGCCGCCTAAACCGAGCGCGTCGCTTAATTGCTTTTGTTTGTCGCTGTTTGAAATAACGTCGTTAAGCATATTTTCGAGCGCTTCGTTGCCATCCATTTTCGACCTCAAGTCGGAAAGTTTCTGGCGTGCTTCGACGAGCTTGCGGAGCGGATCGACTTGCCGGACGATATTGTCCGGCTCGAAATCTTCAATGCTATTAAATTTCAGCTCGATTCCCAGCTTGCTTCCGTCGTCCTGCAATTTGTTTTCGGTTGAAAACGCCAGACGCGGCTTCATTCCAGCTAAAACCTGATTGAAATTGTCCGGGTCAATCTCGACGAATTTACGGTTTTTAAGCGCCGGCATCGGCTCTTCCGGTTTCCCGACAAAATCGCCCAGCACGCCGAGAACAAAGGGAAGTTCCTTTAATTCAATTGCGCCGCCGACCTCAACGTCATAAGTAATTTGAACGCGCGGCGGGCGCACGCGGTCTAATTTATGTTGCAAACTTTCTTTACTAGCCATTTGGTTTATCTCCTTTTTGATTTTCGATACCGAGTTTAGAAATTTTTCCTCAAACTTTTTTGCTTTGTTGCTGTTACTGCTTTTTTACTGTGTCGACGTATCTGATGCGTCAGGCGGATTAGTGTTTAATCCGAGCGTTTGGCGCAGATTAAAAATAATCGTTTCGTCTTTAATCACGTCTTGAAGCCAACTCTCCAGCGGCATATCGCCCCATTTTACGGCTCTTTGAACCAGATAAGCGACAGGGCTGTGCGGCTCGTTCCTGCGAAAATACTCCGCTACATTGGCAAGCCGTTTAAGCGCGTCGGCACGGCTTTGGATAGCTCCGCTGGCGGTTGCGACGCCGGAAGTTTTAGCTCCGCCGGTCGCGCCCGTACCGTTTTCGGATGGCGCGCCATCAGTGGAAGTTTCGTCGGGTTCTTCATCGGGTTCTTCAACGCGTTTTTCCTCTAAAAGTTTTTTGACCTGCGTGTCAATATCGTCCAGCGACTTTTTCAATCTACTTAAGCCCGGCATTTGATTACGGTCGAATTTTTCTTCGATTATCCGGTTTAGCTGCGCGTATTCAGTCCAGCAATCTCCGATGGCAACGGCTAATTCTTCATAAAATGCGCGGCGCGATGTGGTTTTTGCTTGGCGCCATTTGTTGCCGGTAACACGGTTTTCCGTTTCCGCCTGCTCCTGCAATTCCTTGTAACGCTGCTGGTCAGCCAAATCCAAAGTGTCTAGATTTTCGGGAAAATCAAAGCGTTTTGAATCTTCATAATCCAGAAAATTGTAACCTTCGCCACTGGTAATCGCGGCTTTTTTAATGGCAAGCGAAGTTTGCGTGTCCATCCATTCGACGGCGTTGGCGCGTCCTTCCATATCGCCTTCGTCAACTTCTGGAAAAAGAGTTTCCCAAAACTTTTCCTGCAAGCCGGAGAAAAGTTTTAAGCTGTCGCGTAAACCGGCAAATCCATATTCATTAACAAGCGATTCGGTCAGCCACGCGGCAATCTGCAAATCTTTTGTCCGTGTCGTCAGCGCGGGGACGGCTAAAACGATAACTTTTCGGTAATCGGCAACCTTCAGCTCGATTTTCCATTCCCCTTGCGCCACATCTTGGTCCGCACGGCGCGCTTCGCGGATTTCGTCGTATAACCCCGAATACTGAAGGTTTTCGCCCGCCGGATTTTCTTCGGAAATCGGCTGCAAAATCGCTTCAAGGTCAATTACGGCTGGTTTTCGTAACACTTCGGTCATAAAAAATCGCTTCTATGAATCGCTAAAAATTAAGATTGTATGTAAGTATATTAATGATTGAACTCAATTTCCTTTAATTCCAAAATCGCTTTGTCTTTACCGTCAAACCAGTAAAGACGCAAACCCTCGCCGAGGAAAACTTCCTCGCCCGCATCGCGCCAATCGGTCATTCTGCCGAGACGCACTTGGTCGTTGTCGCTTTTCCACGAATTGGCGTAAAGCGCTGGCAGAAACATTTCGCCGCCCGTGCCGTTCGTCATCTCTACTTTCGCTTGAATCCAGAACAAGTCGCGCAAGGATTTCGGCGGCGTAAATTCGATTTTTTGAACTTGCTCAAACGGCAGCCAAGTGTAAGCGTCTTTAACGATGGCTTCAAAAACGCAGCAGGTTAAATCGTTGTAATCACGAAAATCGCTGCATTCTTCGCCGTTGATTTTACACGCAAACGCGGGGCGCTCTTCTTCGGCGTTATCTAAAATCTGGCGCGCTTCCGCCGTGTTCCCTTCACGCAGACGATTTGCCGCCGCGAGCAATTCTTCGACGTATTTGGGTGGCGAGCCCATAAATTCGGGAATCAGACCGTCGGAAAAAAGGCGCATCCGGTCTTGCTCGGCTTTCAGATTTTGCTTGAAAATCTGTGCGCCAATCATTGCATTCACGTCTTGATGACCGATTACGTCGAGTTGTTTTCCGGCTCGTTCCCAGTCGCCTGAAAAACAGGCGAGTTCAAAAAGAAAAGTGCGCGCCGAAGCGTCGGTCGGATTGGCTTTAACCATATTAAGCGCCGCCGCCATTGCTCCGTTCAGATTTCCGGCGTCGAGTTGTGTTTTAGCGTCGAGTTGTGTTTTGGCTTCGTTCATAAAATTAAATTCAAAGTTTAATGTTCAATGTTCAAAGTCCGACTTTCAAAATTTGCGCTTGCGTATTAAATCTTGAACTTTGAACTATTTAAATATTTTTTCCGGCGCATGCACCGAACGAAATAAATCTTTATTGAATAAATCTCCGCCGCTCGGTTTTATTACCGCCGTCAGCGCTTTGCCGCCCGGTTTATAAGTCAAAGTGTATTCGCCGCTTGAATTTAATTGTGGCGAGCCGGCGTTAAAAAATCTAAATAAACCCCAAGTTCCTTGAAATTTGAGCGACGAACTAGCCGTATCGCTGCTGCTGTTGCTCTGCAAAAACTTATGCGTTACGGCAGAATTTGAAGTATTGACGTTCGCCGAAGAAGTATTTGCCGAAGAACTCGGAGCAGTCGCGCCGGAAGTGGAAACTGCTCCGCCACTCGAAGCGAGATTGATAAATACGCCCGTATCGGTCGCCGCCGGAGCAGGGAATTTTAGTTTGCCTGACGCCGTTCCTTCGGAAGTAACTTTTTGTCCATCAATGGTAACTTCGACGAGCGCGCCCGCAACCGGCATCA
>JALYZF010000128.1 GCA_030948995.1 Acidobacteriota bacterium | reverse complement strand
ATGAACATCTGCCAAAACATTTCGGATTTGCCACCAGCCTGCATCCCAGCTTTCAATTTTGAATTTCGTAGTGCGAACTTGCGCGAGATTGGCGAAATAAAATTTGTAAATTTCTTTGCCTTTTTTCAAAACCGCTTCGGCTTCCTTCGATAAATTTCGGTCTTTTAACCACAACGCGACGAAGGTATCTTCGGCATTCGAGAGAGAATCGGCAATGTCGCCGTCGGTAATTTTCCAACTCTTTACTTCGGCGACAGTGAACGGAAAGAAATGATTGCGGATTTGGTAAATCTGTCCTTCATATTCGACGTTTCTGAGCGAAGCGGTTTGATTGCTGTTGCTGAATAAATTCCAAACGGCGCAATCGTCAGTAAATTCCGCGACGATTTCCCCTTGCGGCTGCAAAAATTGGTCTTGGTGAATTACCCAATTATCTTTTGGAATACGTCTGACAGCGTGGATAATCATTGCCTGCTCAAAGTTTTCGGGCGTAATCGATAAGGCACCTGCGCTGACGTATGGTGCTGAAAGTAATGCTGTGAATGTTTGATTTACTAAATCGTTTCCTTTGCACATCAGCGAAGCCAAAAAATTATTGGCGATTCGGTCACGGCGGTCTTTATTATCAAATTTAGTTTCAATTGCCGAACCAAACGGCGGAAACTTCTTGCTGGCTGGCGGACGCTCAATCCATTTGCTTAGAAAATTATCACGATGAGTTGTAACTAATTTTTTAGTGCCAATTTTTTCGACGTTTTCATTAAAAATGTCTAATACAATTTCTTGTTCTTCTAATTTTTTCTTTTGCCTTAAATTCCAAAATACAACGCTGACAGAAAATTGATTATTTTTTGAAGTGCCTGAAAAGTTGGCTGATGAAAAAATAAAACCGTCTTCAAAAGCATAATGAAAAACTTCATCTCTAAATTTTTGGTCGTTTGTTGCAATCAAATATTTTAATGAAGAAAAGAAACCAAGATGAGCAGTTTTATTTTCAAATTCCTTTGAAATACGATATAAAAATTGCGTAAAAAGTTCGCGGGAAACTTCGCCCAAATTATTTTTGTGCATAATCCCACGGATTTTAGTATCGCTCACGCCTTCCTTGCTACTACCGGGATTCGTTCCGGCGGTTTGACTGGTTGCAAACGGCGGATTGATGAGAATAATCCATTTCAAATTCGGATTAGCTAAATCGGCGCGGAGTTTTTCCGGCAGTTTCCACGAAAATTGAAACGGCAACGCGGTCGCGCCGTGAAATAAATTTTCCACATCGTCGTTCAAATAATCGTATTGGAAATTAACGGCATTCGGGAAAAGACGCTGGCAATGTTCGACATCTTCCGTGTAAAGCGTTGAGAGATAACAGTATTGCAGAGCGTCAACCGGCAGATAATATTCGAGATTGCCCGTTCCCGCCGCCATATCCCAAAGACGATATTCGCCCGATTTCCACCATTCCTTGCCGACGGTTTTTTCGAGATAATCGAGTGCCTTTTGAGCAAATTTGACGGGCGTAAAAAACGCGCCTTCAAAACGCCGCATCGTTTCATCAGTCAGGCGGTCAATCTTCGCCAGAATATCCCGCACGACATCAGGGTTTTCCACGCGGTCATACAGCGACCAGAAATGATTGTAATCGTGTGCGAGAATTTTCTTTTCACGCCAGTTATCGTTATCCGTTTTGAAAAAGACTTTATTTTCTTCGGGGCGCGGAAGCGTTCTGCCCTTTTGAATATCTGCGACGAAATACTTGCTCGGTTTCAAACCATTTCTTACCGCTTCGCCAAAAGTGGTATTCCAATACTGAAAAACTTCCTCGAAATTATTTTCGTTCACCTGCTTTTTGTCTCCGAACAGTGAAACCTGCGGATTCAAACGATTGGTTAATTGTTCAGCGAAAACATTAAATTCGGTCGGATTCTGCACTTTATAAATGTGCATATTTTTCACTTCATCGGTTTCCGCCAAATCTCTTATCAAATTAGTGTCGGGCGAACTCGGCGCTAAATCCCAATCGTATTTTCCGGCAGCGTCATCGTAAAAATCCTTCCACGGCTTAGTTTCGGTCAGAGCCGCTTCGTTTTGGTCGGCAAAGCAGAGATTAAACGGAATCGGCTTATCAACATAGCCGCCGAACTTTAAACGGCGGACGTAATAAAGAATCTGTGCCAAAATCGCGGCGCGAATTTTTACATTCTCAAAGTTTTTGTGAAACTTAAACTCGAAAAAAACTTGCGCGGTGTAAAGGTCGTGTTTGTCGGCGGTATTATATTGAATACCGAAATATTCGGCGTAAGCATGTTTTATGTCCTCTTCCGTTTTACCGTTTTTGATTAAATGAAAAAACTTTGCCGAATCATTCTTAGCCATAGAGAAATTTTACATTCTACAAGTTATTCAAACAAACCCTACGTGCTAGGTCATTTCAATAAATTATCCAGCCCAAAACGCTTTAGCTTTTTCCTTTACAAACTTTGCAACAAAAACTTTCTTTTGCGTGAAAGTTTTGTGTATTCTATTAAAAATCTAAGAATCAGGAGAAACCTCAAATGAAAACTCGCGCGAAACTTTCAAACGCTTTCATTTTTCTTTTACTTTTTTGTTTTCTTTCCAATGCAAACTCGCAAGGCAGCAAAAATCCATTGCCGGCTGATCAAATTAAAGATGCGCAATCTGCCGTTGCCGAACTGCGTGAACTTTATAAATTACGCGATTTTGAAAGCGGTTATGAAACCGGACGAAAATTAATCGAACAATTTCCTGATAATACTGAATTGCAAGCGTGGTTTATTTCAAATATGGCGCGGAACGAAATGAGCAAAGATGCCGTTGAAGCGGCGAAGAAATTAGTCGAAAATAATCCAGAAAATGCTTGGGCATGGTTTGTTCTGGCGCACGCTTATGTTCGCAATCTACAGACGACGGAAGCCCTCCCGCCAGTGAAAAAGCATTGAAACTCGCGCCCGACGATGAAGAATTTATTTTCCTCTACGGCTCATCTCTTCTGGCGCAGAAAAAATACGATGAAATTTACACGCTGCTCGATAAAAACTCTTCAAAAATAAAAGATCAATCGCGGTTGTTGATTCTTAAAGGCGAAGCTCAATATCGGCAAGCGACAGACGGTAAGATTGACGAAGCGGAAAAGAAACTCGCTTTTGAATCTTTTGCGCGGGCAAGAGATCTGAATCCAAATTCGGTCATTGCCAATTATGTTTACGCTTTATATTTGAGTTACGACAAACGCTCCGCCGAATCATTACCGCTTTTGAAAAAAGCCGCCGTGCTGTCGCCGAAAGTGGCGCACATTCGTCAGCAATACTGGAGAGCGATTTTGAACGGGCAGCCTGCTAAATCCGAAGGACAAAGAAAAAAGGAAGTTGTCGCCGATATAAATAATCTGATGCGGCTCAGACCCGATTCGGTCAATGTTTTAGACGCAGTTTCCTCGTTTTACGGAGCGGAACTCAGAATGCCCGATAAAAAGAACGAACTCGACGCCGTTATTGTCAAAAAATTTCCGCAGTCAGCGGCGGCTGAAGAAATTCTGATTAGAAAACTCAGAAAATTCGACGTTGCGGGAAAAGATAATAAAATTGACGAGCAGAAAAGACAGCAGTTTGTTTTAATGCTGAAAGATTTTATAAACCGCCCGAAGCATTTTCAAGAAAGCTATCTCGGCGAAGCATACACGAAACTTTTTTATGATATTCAAAACGACAAAAAAGTGTCAGACGCCGAGCTTCTGCGGCTTGCCGAAGATATAAGCAAATCTTCGCAAGATGATACGGACGCTACACATTCAATGATTGCCAGAGGTTTGACCGACCGGAAAATGTTTCGTGAAGCCGAGAGATTTGCGAGCGTCGGCTTTGAAAAAGTCAAACAGGAAATAGAGCGGCAGCGCGATTCGTTTAAAGATGAAAAGGAACTCAAAGCCAAATTAAATTCGATGAACGCCGTGCTTCATAATGCCCTCGGCTGGACGTATTTCAAAGAAAATCGCTTGGACGAGGCGGAAAAAGAATTCAAAGAAGCAATTAAACTTAACCGCGAGACGACGTTTTTTTATAACAACCTGGCGCAAGTTTACGAAGCCAAAAATGAACTCGACAAAGCCGAAGACGCTTATATCAACGCTTATTCTACTTTTTGGGGAAAAGAAAACCCGAACCTTAATGCTCTGAAATCTCTCTACCAAAAACGCCACCAAAATTTAGAAGGTTTCGAGACGTATTTTGAAAAAGTCAAAGAAACCGAGCGCGCGATGCGGAAAGAGCGCATTCTTTCGGCAAAAATTGTCGAGCCGAAAAGCGTGGTGATTTTCAACTTGAAAAATTTGGAAGCCAAACCGCTTTCGCTTGCCGATTTGAAAGGCAAAGTCGTCGTCGTCAATATCTGGGGAACTTGGTGCGGTCCGTGCGTAATGGAATTGCCCGAATTTCAGGAACTTCACAAAAAATATCTTGGCGCGAAAGACGTGGCGATTTTGACGATTAACAATGATGAAAACTTGGAAACATTAAAAAATTTTATGACTGCCAAGAAATATGACTTCACTGTTTTGCGCGATGAAAATTACTTGCAGGCAGTCGGCATCAACGCCTTTCCGACAACTTGGTTCGTTGACCGCGATGGGAAAATCTCCTTTATAAAAATCGGTTCGAGCGATAAATTACTGGAGGAATTTACTTGGCGAATAGAAGAATTGAGAAAACGAAATGAGGTGAAGTAAAAAAATAGTGAAAAATATTTTCTAAGTTTCACTCAAACAAACCGGGCGCGTCCGGTCTTTTCAATAATTTCTCCAAACCGAAATGCTCGTAGGCAAGGCGCGTCGCCATTCGACCACGCGGCGTGCGGTTTAAGAATCCGGTTTGAATCAAATACGGCTCGATGATTTCTTCAATCGAATCTTTTTCTTCGTGAATCGAAGCCGAAATCGTTCCCAAACCGACGGGTCCGCCGTCGAATTTTTCGATAATTGTCAGAAGCAGCTTGCGGTCAACTTCATCAAGTCCGTAAGTGTCAACTTCCATTCGGTTGAGCGCGTCCATTGCAACTGCTTCGGTAATTCGCCCGTCGTAATCGACTTCGGCGTAATCGCGGACGCGGCGCAGCAAGCGGTTGGCAATTCGCGGAGTTCCGCGCGCCCGACGCGAAATTTCCGTCGCGCCGTTGTCGTCAATTTCAACATTTAAAATATCAGCCGACCGTTTAATAATCGTTTGCAAATCTTCGATGTTGTAAAAATCCAGATGAAAAACGATTCCGAAACGTCCGCGAAGAGGCGCGGTAATCATTCCCGGTCGGGTTGTCGCGCCCACAAGGGTAAACTTCGGCAATTCCAATTTTATCGAACGCGCGGCAGTTCCTTGACCAATCATCAAATCAAGATTGTAATCTTCCATCGCCGGATAAAGCACTTCTTCGATTGCCGGATTCAAGCGGTGAATTTCATCGATAAAGAGCACGTCGCCTTCCGCCAAATTCGTCAGAATCGCCGCTAAATCTCCGGCTTTATCGATAATAGGACCCGCCGTAGATTTTAGTTCCGCGCCCATTTCGTTGGCGACGATATTTGAAAGCGTAGTTTTGCCGACGCCCGGCGGACCAAACAATAAAATATGGTCGAGCGCCTCGCGCCGTTTGAGCGCGGCTTTCATAAAGATTCGCAAGTTGTCTTTGACCTTTTTCTGCCCGATAT
>JALYZF010000109.1 GCA_030948995.1 Acidobacteriota bacterium | reverse complement strand
TTGTCAAAAAACACTTTTTATTTACATTTGAAAGAGTGTGAGTTTCGCTTCAATTATAGAAATGAAAATCTCTACTCTTTACTTTTGAAAATTACTAAAGATAACATCGTTATCTAGTCTTGACCCTAAAATAATATCGGCGAAAAGAAAAACAATTATATTTAGAAAAAAATGAAAAACGGAATGACTCGAACTTTAACCGGCGATTTAGAAACGCAACAGTTGCGCCGAGAACTTCAGCGGGGAAGTTCGGAAGACCTTTGGCGACGGCGCGGCATCATCGGTTTATCGCTCGTCGGAATCACAGCGGCGACAGCTATAACGCTTTTTCAAACAGGCGTTTGAATTGTTAATCGAAACAAAGTGAGAAACAAATGTTTTTGATTTTGAAGTTCAGCCGAGATTTGCCCGACGCTCAAACGAACTTCGCGTCGCCGAACGATTAAATGTTTTGAGTTTCGGACAAATCTTTGAGCCATACATTGATGATTTGTTTGAGTTCATCAATAGTGCGACAGGAATTTATTTCATCCGCCGAAATTACTGATTTTAATTTGTCGCTTTCTTTACTGAATACGGCGGGCAGCTTTGCAGCGACTTCAGCAGCATAAAGAGTCTTAAATTCGTCGGCGTGGAGAAACTCGAAACGCGCGTCAAGCATGTCCAGATAAAGCCGCCATTCGTTTTTCATTTTGAACGCATTGTGAGTCAACGCGCATAAATTGCAGTTATAAGTCTGCGGCGAAAAAAATTTGTGCGCGATGTCCGCCGCCAGATTGAACACGCCGCTGTCAGCGTTATAGACAAAACCGAGCGTCGGTTTTTCAAATCTTGTTCGAGCGTTCGACAGCGGCGATTCATCGTTTTTGTTCGTCTGTTTCATCGGCATTCGTTTTCCAAAGACACAAAATTATTTTAGGATAAAAACAGATTAACAACTATTCCGATTCGGCGTAAGATTTCGGCAACTCGAAAACGAACAAAGGGCGAAAAATGACGGCTAAAAATTTTCTGAAACTGTTGAGCATTCCTGTTTCGCTCGGAACTTTTGCCGCGCTACTATGGCTCGAAAACTGTCGCCCGCTACGTGGCGCGGTCGATTGGATTTCGTCGAAAGACTGCACAAAACGGGCGAAATCGTCACCTTGCCTTCGGTCGTAACAACTTCGTCGAGAAGATTTGAAAATAAAAGTTTCGTTTTAACTTTCCTGCGCTGGACGATTTTGCAGATTCTTTACTGGCTCGGCGTGCCGCCCGACGCGCTGCTAAAATTTTATTTTCCGATTGAAAAATCAAAATAGAATCCAATACTTTTAGAGCTGTTCAGATAAATTGTCGTCCGCATATTTACCGAAAACTTCGGCGTTAGCAATCAACCACTGAAAAGTTTGCGCGGCGATTTTTTGAGCCTGAGCGTTGTTTAAAATCTCGTCGCGCAGCCGCCGTAAATCGTCCGGCGCATCAATGTCAAACCAATCGGGAACTAACCTTAAATTCATCTCCAAGCGTTCGATGTTCCGCGCTATCTGCTCGAAAACGCGCGGCGAACTCCATTCGGTATTATCGAAAAGGCGCGGCGGAATTCGTCGCTGCAAACCGATTAAATAAAAACCGCCGTCGTCAGATTTGCCCAAGACCGCGCCCGCGTTTATCTCCAGAAATTCAAACGCCCGTTCGATAAATTCGACGGGGAGAGTCGGGCTGTCCGTGCCGATTACCGCGACGGTTGAATCCGCGTTTCGGCGAAAGGCGCACTCAAAAGCGTTCGACATTTTTTCGCCCAAATCCGCGCCGCGCTGTTCGATCAAAAGCGAATTTTCAAAAAACGAATCGGCGAAATAATCTTTTTCGTGCGCGGGCGCAAAGGCGATAATCAAACAATCGCAAACGCTTCGCGCTTTGTGAATTGTGTCGTAAAGAAAGGCTTTGGCGAGCGAGCTGCATTGTTCGGCAGAGAGAAACGGCTGAAGTCTGGTTTTGACGTTTCCCGCGCGCGGAAGTTTTGCCATAATGATAATCGTTCGGTTCATAATTTAACGAAGCAGAGAAGTATTATGAGAACGGCGGCGAAGCGAATTCAAATTGCTGATGAAAAATTATGAGTTATTACGAAGAAGAAGATTTAAGCAGATTCGGTCAAATCGCCAAACACAAGCCGGAATTGTTTGAAAAATTTATGGCTTGGTATGGGGCTTGTCAGGAAGAAGGCG
>JALYZF010000096.1 GCA_030948995.1 Acidobacteriota bacterium | reverse complement strand
GAAACGGACAGTTCATCGGTTTCAAGCGAAACTCGGTATCTTCCTCGAATTTTTCCGGCATCCGCATCGGCTCGAAAAGCGAGTCGGCGTAATTTTCCTCGTGTCCCGAAATCTGCCAGAGTTGGCGCTTTGCGATGTGCGGCGTGAAAACCAAACCGTAACCACGTTTTTGCAACTCATCGCGCAGATAATTTTCCATCTCCACGCGAATTGCGCCGCCTTTCGGATGCCAGAAAATCAAGCCTTGCCCGAAATCATCCTGAATCGAAAACAAGTCTAACTCTCGTCCGAGTTTTCGATGGTCGCGTCGTTCGGCTTCTTCGCGTTGCTTTAACCAACTGTCTAATTCTTCCTGCGTCGCAAAAGCAGTTCCGTAAATGCGCTGCATTTGCTCGTTATTTGCGTCTCCTTTCCAATACGCGCCGGACAGAGCGAGCAATTTAAACGCTTTAATTTTATTCGTATTCGGAACGTGCGGACCTAAACAAAAATCAACAAAACTCGTGTCGTCAATGTGATAAGCCGTCGCCGTATCGCCCGCTTTTTCATTTATCAGTTCGCATTTCAAAGGCTCGTCGCGTTCGCTAAAAAGTTTCACGAGTTCGCTTTTACTGATAACTTCGCGTCGGTAAGCTAAATTCCTTCCGGCAATTTGGCGCATTTTCTTTTCAATCAACGGCAAATCCGCTTCGGTTAATTGGCGCGGTGCAATCACGTCGTAATAATAACCGTAACGCGGGTCGTCCATCAGCGCCGGACCGACGCCGAGTTTTGTTCCCGGAAACAAATCCAGAACCGCCGCTGCAAGCAGGTGCGCCGCCGAATGACGAATAACTTCGAGACCGGCGCGCGTGTCCTGCAAAATCGGTTCGATGTTAATTACTTCATCGGAAGGCGCGCCGTCATTGAGCCATCTCACTAAAGAGTTTTCGTCAATCTGGTAAGATAAATCAACTTCTTCGCCGTTGACGCGCGCCGCCAGAGATTTTTTCAACAAATCGCGGTCAAAAGATTTTAAAGCATCCGCCACGCTCACAGGCGCGGGAAAACTTCGCTCGATTTCTCCAACCTTTATATTTAATTCACTCATATTTTTGTTAATAGAAAACGGTTAAAAATATTTAGTCCAAACTTTTCACCATTAGTGCAAAGCCGTTTCAAACCAAACAAATTAACTATTGACGATTAACAACCTACTACTCGAATAGATTTGATTTGATAAGAGCGACTTTGCCTTAGCGTTTTATAAAAAACGCCGAATATACGCGCCGTTAGAAGCGCGTCGTAGTAGTTCGTGTAAACAATGCAAAGTTCTTAGCAAGCATCTTATCAAAAAATAGAAATTGGTAGGCAATAGCAGAGTTGAACTGCTGACCCCTACCGTGTCAAGGTAGTGCTCTACCACTGAGCTAATTGCCTGTCCTCAGATTCCGCTTAAAAATAAAAAGCGAACTTATAAAATAGCTAAACACGCGAAAGGCTGTCAAGGGCGGGATGAATTGTTGACGGCGATAGCTTAAAGTATTTTCGTAGTAATTATTTAATTAAAGGGGAAAATAAGTTTTGATAAAAGCAATAATTTTTGACATTGACGGAACACTAATAGATTCGGTTGATGCGCACGCCGAAGCGTGGCAAAAAGCATTTAAGAAATTCGGCAGAGATATTCAATTTTACGAGTTGCGACGGCAAATCGGCAAAGGCGGCGACCAGTTTTTGCCCGTATTTTTGAAACAGAAGGAGATTAAAGAATTCGGCAAAGACTTGGAGGAAGCCCGCGGCGAGATTTTTAAAAAACAGTATCTTTCTAAAATCAAACCGTTTCCGAAAGTGCGTGAACTTTTTTTGAAGATAAAAGCGGACAGTAAAAAAATCGCGCTGGCAAGTTCCGCAAAAGAAGATGAATTAGAGGAATATAAAAAAATCGCTAATATCGGCGACTTAATAGAAGAACAAACTTCGACCGATGACGCGAAAGAATCCAAACCCGAACCGGATATTTTTCTGGCGGCGATAAAAAAATTAAAAGGCGTCAAAGCAAGTGAAGCCGTAATCGTCGGCGATACGGCTTACGACGCAGAAGCGGCGATAAAGGCGCGCATAAAAGTCGTCGGAGTTTTGTCAGGCGGCTGGGCGCGAACGGAGATGCTTAAAACCGGATGCGCGGAAGTTTATACCGATGTGGCAGAGATTTTGAAGGATTATAAAAAATCCGCTCTTTTCAAAAAATAAGCTGCCAAGAAGTCAAAGAACTTGCTTGTATTGAATTCATACTATAAACTTTGTTTGAAATTTCCCGGTAAAACAAAAAATCAACAAATCGCTTGATTTTATTGAGGGAAATTAAAATTCGGTGATATGGCACAAACCTTGCATTTGGTTTCGGCACAGGTGGAAAACCTAGCAAGACACAACGAGGCGGACAAGCCTTAAAATTTTCTTGAAAAGTAAACAAACAACGGAGGAAAGACAATGCTTATTAATTTGATTATTTGGTTGGTTATCGGATTCGTCGCCGGATATTTGGCAAAACTGATTATGCCGGGTCCCGACGGCGGCGGTATTATTATGACGACGATTCTCGGAATTGTCGGAGCAATGGTCGGAGGTTTTATCGGCAGAACGTTTTTTGAAAGTGCGGCTAATATAAATGATAATAACTTTAGCATTATGAGCTTAGTTTTTGCCGTAATCGGTGCAATTATCGTTCTGGCTATTTACCGTTTGGCAACGGGACGAAGCGTAACGAGCTAAAACGGGCAATCTTGATTTTTAACTTACGGCTAACCAGATTTTTTGGTTAGCTTTTTTATTTGCCGGCGGCGCAAAATTCGTGCATTGCGACTGAGACGAGTTTAGCGGTTCGATTGTCGATGTCGAAATTCGGATTAACTTCAGTAAACTCGATTATCCGCGTGTTTGGGATAGCTCCGGCAAAACGTGCGAAACCACAAAATTCGGTTGCCGTAAATCCGAGCGGGCTCGGCGCGCTTACTCCCGGCGCATCCGACATACAAACGGCGTCAACATCAAATCCCCAGAAAATATATTTTGAATGATTCTCCGCGTTTTTCATTACCCGACCTTGCGACGATTTATATTCTGACAGACTCGTTAAATTTACTTCCAAGTTTTTTAAGTATTGAAAATAAACCGGCGAATTGACTTGCTCCTGAAAGCCGATTTCATAAAAATTTCGCGGCATTAAATAATTTTCTTCCAAAAGCTGACGATACGGCGTCCCGCTGTTTGGGGGAAAATCTGCGCGAACGTCGAAATGCGCGTCGATATTAAAGCCGAGCCAATTTTCCGCGCCGAAAACCTCTGACATTGCGCGCCCGTCGGCGTATGAAACATCATTTCCGCCGCCGAGAACAATGATTTTTTTTTCGTCCTTTAAGATTTGTTTGACGATTTGCGTATGAGTTTCGTGAGTTTGTTCCAGTGTTTCTTGAATTATCGTGTCGCCAACGTCGAAAATTTTCGCTTCGATTCCGAAGTTTGTCAGTTTGTAAAACTGCGCGCGAATCGTATCGGGCGCAAGCGCCGCGCCGCTTCTTCCGCCATTGCGCCGGACGCCTTCGTCCTGCGGGCTACCCAAAATAATTATTTCAGCGCCCTCATAATCTTCGATTTCAGTCGAAACGATTTCGCCCAAGCGAACGTCGTTTGCATCATTTTTTCTGAAAAATAACTCTCGTTTGGGGCGTGCTGTAAGTTGAAAAATATCCGTCATAATTTGCTAAAAGTTTTCGGGTAAGCTATAAGTATCTTTGCGCGGCTTTTGCAAGTCAATTTAATTTTTATGAAAAACATTTCCGTCAAATTCAACCGAAACGATTCGCGGCACGGCGAATGGTCTTGGCAATTTTGGACGACGGTTTTTCTAAACAAGCGCGAGGCGTAAAAGCGTCTCTGAATTCTAAAGTCTTGGAAAACCTGTTGTCGAAAATTTCATTTCGCAACAGGTTTTTTATTTTGAAATTATTCTGAAAAAAGTTTTATGCAGGATTTCGATAAATACAATTTAATTCGCCCCGAATGGCTTTTGAACTCGCCGAATAGAACGGACGAGCCGCCTGCCGAAGGTTTGCGCGGACTTCTTCTCCGACTTATTCAAGGACAAAATTTAACTCGCACGGAAGCCGCGCAATTGCTGAACCAACTGCTCGACGGCGAAGCGACAGACACACAAATTTCCGCCGCGCTTGTCGCGCTCGCCATCAAGGGCGAGACAACGGATGAACTCGCGGGAATGGCGGAAGCGATGCGCGCGCATTCGGTTAAAATCAATTCTATACACAAGGATTTCATAGACACGGCGGGAACGGGTTCGAGCCGCGTTAAAACCTTTAATGTTTCGACCGCGGCAGCATTTGTCATTGCCGGCGCGGGTTTGCCTGTCGCTAAACACGGAAGCCGCGCCGCAACTTCAAAATCGGGAAGCGCGGACGTTCTAACGGCTTTGGGCGTTAATGTTTCCGCCAGCCGCGAACGAAGCGAAAAATGTCTAAACGAAATCGGCATCTGTTTTATGTTTGCGCCGCTTTATCACGCTTCTACGG
>JALYZF010000087.1 GCA_030948995.1 Acidobacteriota bacterium | reverse complement strand
CTTCTCCCTGCAAGGACGCCCAGACGCCCGACGGCAAATGCACCTTAAATTTTACCGTCTCGCCTAATGTTTCCTGCCCCATACTGTCGATAAAGCAGCCGTCCATACTGATTTCGCTCATTCGCGCGTCGTATTTTCCGGCAAAGCCCTGCCATACGACTTCGAGCGAGACGTTTACTTCCTCATTCGGCTTGGAGATGTCTGTCATAGAATCCTTCTTAAATTTTTTATAAATTATACGCCTTAAAACTTCGAGTTTGCACAACCGGAAAATTAAACTTTAAATAATTCTTCTATAATTAGACTAATCGATAAGTTTATAATTGCTGTTCTGGCTCGTTTTTATTTCCGGTATCCAGTATAGTGCGAACTTTCAGTGCCAAGTCAGTCGGAGAATAAGGTTTTTGTATAAAATTCGTTCCCGCTTGAATGACGCCGTGGCGAACAACCGAATCATCAGTATAACCGGAAGTAAATAAAACTTTCATCTGCGGATGCGTTTCGGCTAATTTTTCAGCCAACTCGCGCCCGCCTATCTTTGGCATCACGACATCGGTCATCAGCAAATCTATTTCGCATTCGTCCTGACTGCACAATTCAAATGCTTCCGCGCCGTTGCTTGCTTCAATAACGGCGTAGCCACAGTCTTCGAGTATCTGGCGAGTCAAATCTCTGACCATTTGTTCGTCTTCGACCAGCATAATCTTCTCTGTCCCCGCCGCCATTTCTTCCGTTGTATCGTATTTCCTTTCCGTATCGAAATTTTCATCGACGCGCGGCAGATAAATCTTAAAAGTCGTTCCGCATCCAAGTTCGCTATCGACCCAGATAAAGCCGCCCGATTGTTTGACAATTCCGTAAACGGTGGCTAAACCCAAACCCGTTCCTTTGCCGACTTCTTTGGTCGTAAAAAACGGCTCGAAAATATGTTCCTGCATCTCGGGCGCAATCCCGCTGCCCGTGTCGCTGACGGCGAGCATCACGTAATGACCGGCGACGGTCGGCACGTGGCTGGCGGCAAATTCCTCGTCGAGATAGACGTTTTTTGTTTCAATCGTCAGCGCGCCGCCTTGCGGCATCGCGTCTCTGGCATTGACAGCCAGATTCATTATGACCTGCGAAAGCTGTCCGGGATCGACTTTTACTTGTCCAATCTCTTGGCTCAGAGCCGAAACCAACTGCACGTCTTCGCCAATCAGCCGCTTGAGCATAAAACTTATTTCACCTACCGATTGATTAATGTCAAGCACTTCCGGTTTGAGGACTTGCTTGCGGCTAAAAGCGAGCAGTTGATGCGTCAGCGCAGCGGAACGCTCGCCCGCTTTTTTAATTTCCTCGATGTTGTGCCGCAGCGGGTCTTCGTCTTTCAAACGCCGGAGCGTTAGATTGCTGTAGCCGTTAATCGCCGTCAACATATTATTAAAATCATGCGCGATGCCGCCTGCCAGCCGACCGACCGATTCGAGTTTCTGCGACTGTCTGAGTTGCTCTTCTCTCTGGCGTTCGAGTTCAAGCAGACGCACATTTTCAATGGCGTTGGCGATAAAATTTGCCGCCATACTCATCGCCGTCGCGTGTTCGTCCTTGTAAACGGACGATTCGTAGCTCTGAACTTCGATAACGCCGATGCAGCTTCCCTTAATATTTAAGGGCGCAATGATTGACGATTGCGGATGCCTTGAATCTTTGTCGAAACCGATGGAAACGTTAGCGCAGCGTTTCTGGACGATGCTTTCATAATCATTGACTATCACGACCTCGCCGGTTTCGACCGCCTGCCCGACGATGCCTTCGCCGACCGGAACGGGTTCGATGCCAGATACGTTTAATTCCTCGTCGTTATACCAGCAGTAAATAACTTTCCGCAATTTTTTCTTCTCTTCATAAAGCGAGACCACAAGCGCCGAACACGGCGCGGAAGCGCGTGTAAAATCGAGAATGGCGCTGAATATAGCATTTAAATCTCTGGCGGCGCTGACGGCTTGTCCCAGTTTAGCCAATCTTTGCAGCAGCGTGTTGTACTCGCGGATAGCGCGCTCGTTTGCTTCAATCAAGGCTGTTTCCGCTTGCTTCTGCTCGGTGATGTCGCGCGTGTGAACCATCACCATATCGGGCGGCACAAAAGCGTAGTTAAAATCGAGATACCTCTCTCTACCGTCAACGCGATATTTGTAAAGCATTTCGCGCCGGTGCGGGCGTTTGCCATCGAAACATTTGTGAAAATCTTCAACCATTTTCGGCAAATCGTCATACATACGAGTGGCGCGAATGCCGATAAAGTCGAGAATTTTTCCGTCCGTAATTTTTTCGGCGGCGTTATTGCAGTTAATTAAAATAAAATCGTCTTCTGCTTTCCGCCAAGTGTAAGTCGGGATGGGAATGCCGACATATTGCGCCTTGAATTTTTCTTCCGATTCGCGCAAAGCTCTTTCGGCTTGCTTTTTATAGGTAACGTCGCGCTGCGTTCCCCAAACGCTGGCGAGCGCGCCATCGACGACGACGCCGACCAGATTGTTGAGAAAGTATTTTTCCTGTCCGAATTTATCGAGTTCGTGCGATTCGGCATCGTTCAGACGATAGCCGTTTTCAATAAAATCTCGGATAAAGTTTTGATTATTATCGTCGGAGGCAATCAGCAATTCGGTAAAATATCTGCCTACTAAATCTTCTGCCGATTCAAAGCCATACATTTGTGCCATCGCGTCGTTACATTCGGCGTAAAAACCGTGCCGACAAGCCATATCGGTTTGATTTTCAATCGGAACGCTCGTCGGAATCGTTTCGTTAAATTCGATGCGCCAGATGCCTTCGGTGCTTTGTTTAATAAAATGATGATAACGTTCTCTGCTCCGGCGCAGTTCGTCTTCCATTTGTTTGCGTTCGATTAGGCGCGAAGCCCGCGCAACCAGATGCATCGAGTCAAAAGGCGATTCAATATAATCGTCCGCGCCCACATTTAAACCTTCGACAACGCTTGCCGCGTCTTTGCGAAGCGCGCTTATTAGCAAGATGGGCAGAGTTTGAAGTTTTTCGTCAGCCCGGATTTGGCGACACAATTCGATGCCGTCGCCGTCCGGCATCATTACGTCGCTGATTATCAAATCTGGAATTGTTGTTTTTATAAAGTTAAAGGCTTGATTTCCACTTGCCGCCGTCAATACATTATAATCAGCTTGCCGGAGAACGATTTCCACCAATTTTAATTGGTCTGGAGAATCGTTGACGACGAGAATTGTGTGTTGACTCTGATTTACCATAAAAAATCTTTCGGAACGTTTTCAAAATGCCGTCCCGAAAATTGTTTTAAGATACCTTTTCGGCTTCTTTTCGCTTATCGAGTTGAGGCTGGACGACTTGCTCGTAGCAATCGGGACAAATGCCGTGACTAAACTGCACCGAGGTATGTTCGGCGACGTAGGTTTCGACTTGCTGCCAGTAGTTTTTATCGTCGCGGATATTTTTGCAGTATGAGCAAATCGGCAAAATTCCCTGCAATTGTTTAATTTGCGTCAAAGCTATTTCAAGTTCACGGACGCGCTCGGCTAATTGCCGCTGCAGTTCAATCATCTTTGCGCCGACCGCGAGCCGCACGCGCAATTCTTCACGGTTAAACGGCTTTGTCAGATAATCGTTAGCTCCGGCTTGGATGCCGTCAATCACGTCTTCTTTTCTGTCTTTTGCCGTCAGCAAAATGATAAAAGGCGGAATCTGCCGCTCGATTTGCCTGACGCGGCGGCAAACTTCCATGCCGTCGATGCCGGGCATCATCACGTCGAGAATCGCCAAAGGCGGCGCGTCCTCCGCTTCAAACGCTTTTAAGGCGTCGTATCCGTTCTCGGTTACAATTACGTCGTAAGCCCAGTTCTTGAGCGTAAACTGGAGCATTCGGCAGGAAATCGGATCGTCTTCGGCTATCAAAATTTGCATCACGTTTCTATCTGGCGCATCGAATCCAACATTTCAACAACTTGCTTGAATTCAGATTCGAGTTTGCCGAGTAAAAAATTTACCCTTTCGGCATCGGTGGCTTTCGCCTCCATCTCTCCGACGATGGCTGTAATGCGTCGCGCGCCGATGTTGCCGGAACTTCCCTTCAAAGTGTGTGTTTCTCTTGCGACCGTTTCCACGTCGTTTTTTTCGATGGCTTCCCGCAAAGACACCAGACGTTTTTTAGTATCTTCGACAAACAAGCCGGTTAATTCTTCGACCAAATCCGGCTCGCCGGGCGTTTGGAATTCTTTGAAACTTTCGAGTATCGAGAGATTGAGTATTTCCAATCCGCCGACATCGAAAGAATCGTCTGCTTTAACGAGTTCAATTTCCATTTTACCTCCGTTAGGATTTTCGATTTCAGACGGCTTTTCAGCTTCGCGGTTTGTCCAGCGCTCCAGCACCTCGCGCAGTGTTTCGACTTTAACCGGCTTGCTGATGTAATCGTCCATTCCGACAGCCAGACATTTTTCGCGCTCGCCTTCGAGAGCGTGCGCCGTCATTGCAATAATCGTCGTGCGGTTTGAGTCGCTTTGAAGACGACGAATTTCCGCGGTCGCTTCAAAACCGTCCAGCACGGGCATCTGGCAGTCCATTAAAATTATGTCGTATTTATTTTCCGCGACCGCTTCGACAGCTTTATGACCGTTTACCGCGACATCGGCTTGGTAACCTAAAGCGGCAAGCTGGCTGAGCGCCACTTTTTGATTAACTATATTGTCTTCGGCGAGTAAAATACGCACACCCGGTCGCGCTACTTTTTCTTCCTTCAGAGGCGCGCCAGCTTCGCGCAAAGAATGTCGCGTGATAAGACGCGGAGAAGGATTTTTAATTTCATCCCGCTCGCCGATAACGGTTGTCAAACAATTATATAACTGCATATGGCGCACAGGTTTTTGCAAATAAGCCGCAATACCGATTTCGCGCGCCATCTGACCGTGACCGCGTTTGCCGTAAGACGGCATCAAAACAAGATGCACGGCGGCAATCGACGAGTCGCTTTTAACGGCATAAGCTAAAGTGAAACCGTCCATCTCCGGCATCATCAAATCGAGAATCGCAATCTCGAAAGGATTTCCTTCAGCGGCAGCGGCACGCAACAATTCGAGAGCGTGCTTGCCGGAGTCGGCTTCGGTTGGAATCATTCCCCACGAAGTAGTTTGATGCAGAAATATTTTGCGGTTCGTTTCATTATCATCGACGATTAAAATACGCACGCCTTTCAGATTCATGGCGCCGACGGAAAGCGGTGTATTTTTCCGAAGCGGCTGTTTTTCAAAACGCGCGGTAAACCAAAAAGTCGAGCCTTTACCCGGCTCGCTTTCGACGCCGATGTCGCCGCCCATCATTTCGACAAGCTGTTTGGAGATTGCCAAGCCCAAACCCGTTCCGCCGTATTTGCGCGTCGTCGAACCGTCTGCCTGCGTAAACGGGCGAAACAATTGTCCCTTTACTTCTTCGGAAATTCCGATGCCCGTGTCGGTAATGTTAAAGCGCAAAGTCGCGTGGCTGCCCGTTTCTTTGAGCGTCTCGACGCTGACGGCAACATCGCCGCGTTCGGTAAATTTAACGGCATTGCCAATCAAATTCATTAAAACCTGACGCAGCCTGCCCGGGTCGCCGCACAGATTTGTCGGCACGTCTTCATAGACGAGAGAAGCCAATTCGAGTTCTTTCGACTGCGCGCGCTCGGCAAGCAGTTCGACCGACGATTCGACCGGCTCTCTCAAATCAAAATCAATTTTCTCGAAACGAAGCTGTCCGGCTTCAATTTTTGAAAAATCCAAAATATCGTCGATTATCGTCAAGAGCGCGTCGGCGGAGTATTGAATTGCTTCGGTAAATTCGCGCTGGCTGTCGGATAGTTCTGTTTCGAGCAGAAGGTCAGTCATACCGATAACGCCGTTCATCGGCGTGCGTATCTCGTGTGACATATTGGCGAGAAATTCCGATTTGAGCCGCACCGACTCAAGTGCCGCGTCGCGCGCTTGTTCCAGTTCCGCCGCGCTGCGCTTGCGCTCGGTTATGTCCCGAATAATACTGCTGTAAAAAGTTTCGTGTTCGGTTTTCCAAGTCGCCAGCGAAAGCTCGATTGGAAATTCGCTGCCGTCTTTTCGCAAACCGCTCAACTCGACCGTATGACCAATTACACGCGCTTCGCCCGTCTCGGCGTGCCGCTTCATTCCGGCAGCGTGTGCCGCACGGTATTTTTCGGGCATTATAAAAGCCAAAGGCTGCCCGACGGCTTCGGCTTCCGTGTAACCGAAAATTTTCTGTGCGCCGTTATTCCAAGAAAGGACGCGCCCCGCGCTGTCGGCGGCGATAATGGCGTCGTTAGCCGATTGCGCCACCGAGCGGAACTGCTCTTCCGATTGCAGCAGCGCTTCTTCGGTCTGCTTGCGTTTAATGGCTATTGCAACTTGGTTTCCGACCGACGAGAGAAATTCCAAATCACGTTGGCTGTAAGCGTTTGCGTCTTCATAATGCTGGACGACCAGCACGCCGATTACCTCGGTCGGCGTTCGCAGAGGTATGCCGAGCCAAACTGCCGGAGGCGTTCCGAGAATTTCGACTTCGCCTTCTTCGGCATATTGATAAATTAAATCTTTAGTGAACAGCATCGAACGTTTATTGCGAAAAACATATGATGAAAGACCTCTGCCCATTTTTTGCGGCGGCGGCGCTTCATCATATTTGTCCACAAAAAACTGCATATTGAGCTTTTCGGTTTTTTCGTTATAAAGAGCGACGAAACAATTCTCGGCATTCAGTATCTTTTTAATTGATTGATAAACTATTACGAACAGTTCATCCAGATTTGTGGTCGTAGTTACGCCCTGAATTATTTCCGTGATAACTTGGGATTCGTTTTCAGCCCGCTGACGCTCTGTAATATCACGAACAAGCCCTCGAAAACCGACAGGCTTGGATGTTTCGTCAAAAATGAGCGCAATGGAAGATTCGTGTATTCTTCTTGTTCCGTCTTTACGAATAATCTCCCAACTTGAAAGAAACTTCGGTTGCTTTGTAGTAAAGACTTCGCTGAAAAGCCCGTAAAGTTTCTGCGCGTTTTCTTCGTCTACATAGCGGCGGTAATTAAGTCCCATTAGCTCGTCCCCGCAATATCCGATTGCTGCGCATAATGCTTCATTAAAGAAGGTGAAATTACCTGCCAAATCGGTTTCAAAATATCCTTCTTCAATCGTTTCCAGAATGTTTCGATATTTTTCCTCCGATTGTCTAACTAATTTTTCTGCCCGATTGCGTTCGGTAACATCATTAACAAGAACAATCTGTGACAATCGGTTCATAAAAAACAGCGTGTGCGACGTAATTTCCACGTCTAAAATAGAACCATTCTTTTTTCGATGCCTTGCCGGAGCCATCATTATACTGCGCCCTAATGTAGCTTGCGACATCCCTTCAAGAAAATCAGGAATATCCTCTGGCGGACGAATATCCTTAATCGTTACGGTTGTCAGCAGTTCTTCACGCGAGTATCCGTAATGGCTGACCATAGCTTCATTTACCGCCAGAAAAGCAAATGTTTTAAGGTCATAAACATATGCCGGCTGAGGATTGCTTTCAAACAAAAGCCGATGCTGTTGCTCTGAATTTCGCAATTCCTCCTCAACATTTTTCCGTGCGGTAATATCAAGCATCACGCCTTGCCAGCGAACCTTTTTCGTTTCATCGGAAATAAAACGTCCTTTGTCATAAATCCAACGCACCGACCCGTCGGCGGCAATAACACGATACTCATACTCGTTACCCTGTTCTTGACTTCTCACCTCTTCGGTCGCTTTCTCGACCATTTCTCTGTCATCAGGGTGAACAATACTCAACCAGAAATTTGAATCCTTAAACCATCTGTCGATTGGGTAACCTAGTTCTTCCACTTTCGGACTCAGATAAATTGGTTTGTAAGGTGGCTCTGCTTCTACTTCATAAACAATTGCGAGCATTGTTTCAACCAAACTTCGAAAACGCATTTCGCTTTCGGAAAGCGCTTCTTCATAGCGCTTCTGCTCGGTTACGTCTCGCATCGAGCCGACCATTCGTATCGGCTTTCCGTTTGCGTCGTAAATCAGATAACCGCGGTCGGCAATTAGAACATACGAACCATCGGCGCGAGCGAAACGATATTCATCCGACCAGCTTTCCCGACCGCTTTCAATCGACTTGTAAATATCTTTTTTTACACGCTCCAAATCATCCGGGTGCAATCGCTGCGTCCAGGAATTTATATCCGTTCCTACTTCTTCCGCGCTGTAGCCGAACAATTTTTGAAAATTTTCATTCCACCATAATTCGTTCGTCAGTAAATTCCAGTCCCAGATAACATCATTAGTGGCGCGCGCGGCAAATTGAAATCGCTCTTCGCTCTTACGCAAATCTTCTTCAATAATTTTGCGCTCATCAATTTCTTCGGTCAAAGAAGCGGCAACGGCGGATAGCTCCTGCGTTCTCTCGGCAACTCTTTGTTCTAAATGCCAACGAGTTTTCAAAAGTTCTTCTTCGATTCGCTTTTGGTCATCAATGTCGGTGCAAGTTCCGACCCACATTATAATTTCGCCCGCTTCCGTTTTCATCGGCAAGGCGCGTCCCAAATGCCAGCGATACATTCCGTCAAAACGCCGCAGACGGTATTCGACTTCGTAGTCTCTGCCCGTTTGCAGCGTATCTGTCCAGATTTTTAAATACCGCTCGAAATCGTCGGGATGGATAACGGCATTATCCTTTTGACCGTAAAGCTGCTGCTCGGTCATTCCTGTATAACCGAGCCATTGTTTATTAAAGTATTCGACCTCGCCGCTCGGATTAGCCGTCCAAACCATTTGCGGCATCGCGTCCGCCATAAAGCGGAAACGTTCTCTTGCTTCTTCGAGTTCCTGTTCGGTTTGGTTTTCTAAAATTTGCATCTGGTTAAATTAAAAAGCGTTTATTAAAATTAAAAATCAATATTTTTCCCGTCCGAAAGCGGCTGAAATAATCAAACACGGTTTTTAAATTTCCTGCAGGGCTTCGATACGATTATCGGTAATGGCGCCCGCGCGCTCATAGATTTGTCGAAACTCCGCGCGATTTAAGCCGAGTATGGCGGCGCAATCGGCGGCGAGCGCGTCGTCCGCAGTTTTATACGGCTCTTGTCCTTCGGCTATTTTGTGAGCGGCGTGAAGCAGAAGCGTCAAGGGATTGTTAATATGCATCGATTCTCGATAGGCTTTTACGGCAGAGGTAAGGGAACGCGGCAATCCGCAGGATTCGAGCATCCACTGGCTGATTTGTACTGCATCTGTTCCGAATTTCTCAATTTGACCGCGCGCGCGCGCTTCATCTTCAAGATTTTCCAACTCCAGCATTTCTTCGGGGTAAAGACTGCCGAGAAGTATTTCGCCGGCTTCGTAAAGCAGACCGAGCGTATAAGCGTCGTCAGGCTCGGCGACGTTTGTATGAGCAGCGAGCAGTTGCGCCGCAATTGCTCGCCGAAGCGCGCGCGCCGACCAATCTTCAAACTGCGCGTCGCGCGCTGGAAGACCGTTTTGCTCAAGTATCGCGCGCAGCTTTTCTTCGCCGAGGGCGGTCATCGCCGGCAGCATCTGAGCCGTTTTCTCATCGCCGTTTGAAACGTTTGCCAATTTCAAGACGTCAATCGCCAGCATCGGCTCGGTTTTAAACTGTTGCAGCAGTTCGGCGGTCGAAAGATTTTTCACGTCGAAAAAAACACGCGACGGAAGCAGACGTCCGCCCGCCAAACCGTCTTCAATCGCGGCGCGAATCAAACCGATTGATTCTATTTCGCCGAATATTTGGACAACGCTCGAATCAAATTGCTTTTCGCCGTTCTCACGCAATTTTTCAAGCGCCTCGTCGTGCGGCAAAGATTGCCCGGACGCGCGCGGCGAAGTCATTTCATCATAAGCGCAGGCAACCGCGACGATGCGCGACAGAAGCGGAATCCGCTCGCCGGGAAGATTGTCGGGGAAACCGCTTCCGTCAAAATGCTCGTTTCGATGACGAACAGCTAACGCAATTTCGCTTAACTCCGGCACACTCGCCAATATTTGCACGGCGCGTTCCGAATTGAGTTTTACGATTTTGTTTTCTTCATCAGTTAGCTTTGAAATTTTGTTTAGAATCTCATC
This sequence comes from Acidobacteriota bacterium, assembly GCA_030948995.1. Taxonomy (GTDB): domain Bacteria; phylum Acidobacteriota; class Blastocatellia; order Pyrinomonadales; family Pyrinomonadaceae. The sequence goes on along the minus strand of JALYZF010000087.1, from coordinate 21,434 downwards.
GGGAATACCGATGCGCCCGACATCGTGCAGATACGCCGCTAAAGAAAGATGTTCGATTTCTTCGGCTTCTAAATTCAGCCGATGCCCGATGGCGACTGCGTAGCTTTCGACGCGGCGGGCGTGATTGTGCGCATATACGTCTTTCAAATCAAGCGTCTCGGCTGTCAAGCGGACAAACGCCTGCCGCGCCGTTTTCAATCGCGCGTCTAAACGTTCGTTGTGAAACGTTAATTCGTGATGTCGTTTATTCATTTCATAATGGTCGAGCGCGCGCGAGACGGTTTGCCGCAAATCTTCATTAACCCAAGGCTTCGGCACATATTTATAGACGACGCCGCTGTTAATCGCTTCGACCAGAGCGTTCACGTCCGTGTAGCCCGTGAGAATAATGCGAACCGTATGCTGGCGCATCTGCGCGGCGCGCTTGAGAAATTCGATGCCCGTCATTCCCGGCATTCGCTGGTCGGAGATAATCACCGCAACGTCGTGCTGACCGAGCAACTCTAACGCTTCTATACCGGAAGACGCCGTAATCACTTGGTAGTCGTGGCGAAAAAGACGTTCGAGCAGCCGTAAGTTAGCCGGTTCGTCGTCCACAATAAGAATTTTATAGCTCATATATTTTAACTTGTAAGAGTAAAGAATCAGTTCGGACTTACCTCAGGATTTATCGAGATTCGGCACTTTGATATGAACGGGAAGCGTAACGGTAAACGATGTTCCGGCAGCCCGATTGCTTTCAACTGAGATTGTGCCGTTATGTCGCTCGACAATGCCGAAAGAAATTGAAAGTCCCAAACCCGTGCCTTCGCCGACGGGCTTAGTGGTGTAAAAAGGGTCGAAAATTTTCTTTAAGTGTTCAGATGCGATGCCGCTTCCCGTGTCGTTGATAACGACTGAGACGGAATCTTCGTGAGCGCGCGTCGTAATTCGCACTTCGCCGCCTTTGGCACTGACGGCTTGCGCGGCATTGACAAGCAGATTCATCCAGACTTGATTTAACTGACCAAAATAAGCATCGACCGGCGGCAATTCGCCGTAATCACGGACGAGCGTGATATTGTCCGCGCTGTAGTAACGCGAGAGCAACCGAACGGTCGAATCAATGCCTTCGTGAATGTCGGATTTTGTAAACTCCGCTTCGTCTAATCGCGAAAACGTTCGCAAATTCTGGACAATATCGCGGATGCGCTGCGCTCCGTCGCGGCAATCGCCGATTATCGAATCCAGATCTGCAAGCGAGTCGTGATAATTAATTTTTTCTTTAATCAAACTCGCGCCCGAAACTATGTTTTCCGGCAGCGTAGATTCGTCGTAATAGTTGAGCAGTTCTGTTAATCCATAGACGCACTCGTTGAGAATGTCCATATTGCCGTAGATAAAACCGACCGGATTGTTCAGCTCGTGCGCGATTCCGGCGGCAAGCTGCCCGAGCGAAGCCATCTTTTCGCTGTGAATAATCTGTGCCTGCAGGCGTTCGAGTTCGTCTTTGCCGCGCGCAAGTTCCGCGTTTCGGATTTCCAAATCGAGCTTGTATTGTCGCGCGTTCAGTAGCAAGGTTCGGCGTTCTAAAGCGCGATCGACCGTCAATTCCAAAACGTCCAAATCACACGGCTTTATCAAATAATCGAACGCTCCTAAACGAACGGCGTCGAGCGCGCGCTGCGTACGGTCAACGCCGGAAACCATTATCACAGCCGTGTATGGATAATTTTCGATAATTTTCCGCAGCAGTTCGATGCCCGAAATGCCCGGAATAATTATGTCCGTTATCACGACAGCAAATTCGTTGGCGGCGAGATAACCTAACGCTTCGTTGACCGATTCTGCCGTTTCGCAGTTGTAGCGTTCCGACAGACAACTCGAAAATACGTTTCGCACCGGCTCTTCGTCGTCCACTATTAAAACACGCTCTCTTGTGTCGAGTTCAGAAAACAAGCTAACGACCGGAGGAGAATTTATTTCAGATTCGAGAACTGGATTTCGTAAATTTACCGACATAGATATTGATTTGTTTTCGAGAAAAGGGCGCGCGCGGTTTGCTCTGTGCAGAAATTCGGAAGTGCTTGGAAAAGTGCTGTGAAAATAGCGTCCGCTGCTTGGACAACACCGAGTATAACACTAATTATTAAGCGGATAGCAAGAAATTTGTAGAGCTACTAATCTTTCTTGTGAAGGCGAGGAAAATTTCCGATTCCCGCGCGCCGTTAATTAAACTTTTAGAAAAATTTAAAGAATAAATAAAGGCAGTTCGAGAATCGGAAATTTGCGGGAGGCAGCTATGTTCGATTTCCCCGGTCGGCTCAATAGTTTTCGCTTGAAATTTACGCGAATTTTGCCGAATACGGCGTAAGTATTGTTGCTTCTAAAATCTTTTTTCCTAACTAAGGGCACAAATCGACCTACTCCAAGATACAGCAAGTGCTATGCCCTGAAATAAATATTTTTGATTCGGCTAAAAACCTGCCAAATCATTAGCAATATACTGATTGTTAAAATCATCCTCACAGAAAACGCGGAAAAATGCCTCGCCTTATTTTTATGGCAAGAGACATTTTTCCGCGTTTTCCGGCGGTTTCGATATAGACTTTTAAGGCTTTGCGCCGGTTACGACGGGAACGTCGCTTTTCTGTCCAAATTGAATCGCGGTGAAACCCGTTGATGAATTCAGCAGATACCAGCAGCCGTCGGTTGGTCTGTAAACGGCAATATCCGCTAGCCCGTCGTTATCGTAATCGCCGTAAACAGGTTTATCGCCGAGCATTCCGAACTGCACCGAAGAATAACTTCCCGTCGCCGACAAAAGACGATGCCAAACGCCTGTCGAGGGACGCCAAACGGCAATGTCGGCGCGTCCGTCGCCATCATAATCCGCCGGAACTGCAATGTCTCCGCTTAAGCCGAATTGAGTTGCGGAAAATGTATTTGTTCCGGCGTTAAATTGATACCAAACGCCTGTCGAGGGACGCCAAACGGCAATGTCGGCGCGTCCGTCGCCGTCATAATCTGCCGGAACAGGAATGTCGCCGCTCATACCGAATTGAAACGCTGAAAATCCGTTTGTCGCAATATTCAATTTATACCAAACTCCGTCCGAAGGACGAAAAACGGCAATGTCGGCGCGTCCGTCGCCATCGTAGTCTGCCGGAACGGGAATGTCGCCCGCTCGTCCGAAAGCTACTGTGCCGAGTTTGCCCGTGCTGCTGCTCAGGTAATACCAAACGCCGTTTGAAGGTCGGAATACGGCTTGGTCGGTTCTACCGTCGCCGTCATAATCCGCCGGAACGAGAATGTCGCCGGGTTGACCGAAAGGCGTGGCAGTTAGTGACGCGCCATCGTTGAACGTATTTATATACCAAACGCCGTCGGACGGGCGAAAAACTCCGATGTTAGTTTTTCCGTCGCCGTCGAAATCATTTCGCGCTGCGCGGAAAATCAGCGCGTCGAAATTAGCCGTAACGATTGAAGGAACTCCGGTTTGCGGCATTACAGAATTAGTATCTATTACCAGACGAATATTATGCTGCCCTGCGCTAATAGCGACGCCGCGATAAGTTGTACGGTAATCGCCCCAACCGCCAGTCGGAACGACGACAATCGAGCCAGTCGCGTTTTGTCCGTCTATTTCGACGTGAAATGTTCCGTCTTTAAATTCCGAAGCGTAGCGCACGCCTAATTGATAACGTCCGGAAAAAGGCATTGAAACGGTGTAAGACAGCCATTCGCCCGCCCCTGCTTCCATCACGGCAAAACCACCGGACGCTCCCGCCCGCGCTTGAATGTCAACGCCTTCGACGGGTTGCGCCCGATAGATACTGCTGTCAGTCGTTCCGACGACTTCGTGATAAGATTTCCCTTCGCCGCCGCGGTCAAAATTTTCCGCTTCGAGAATGCCCGGAAGTCGAAGAGGCACAGAACCGGGAAACGGACTAATTTGCTCTGAAGGTGTTGGCGTCGTTGTCGGAATCGGTATTGGCGTAACTGCCGGAGTCGGAATCGGCGTCGGTGTCGGCGCGATTGTCGGCGCAGGCGTTGGAGTAACGATTGGTGTTGGAGTGGGAGTAACAATCGGAGTCGGTGTAACAATTGGAGCTGGCGTCGAGGTCGGGTTAGGCGCAATGCCGATTTCGCTGCTCAAACACGGGCGCGTGTCTCCACCCAAGGTGCAGCGAAGACGCTCGCTCAACAAAGGCGCATTTATTCCCGGGTCGGTATTATCGGTTGCTTTATTTTTATATGCTGAAGCGGCGCCCAGAGCAAAATCATTAATGTTCAGATTGCACGGATCGTTTGTCGCCGAAGCATCGCATCGTCGATACGCCTGCATACCGACACCGCTATAGTTTTCCGTGTAGTTATTTCCTGTCGGGTAATTATTCGGGTTGTGATAAGTTCGCATTTTGGGAAAGACGTTTCCCGTGACGCGCCAAGTTCCGGCGTTTGCTCCGCTTGCCGCGCCGCAACTGCTTCCCGATGCGTCAAACCAGCCGGAAGTTCCGATGTTCAAAGCGGAAATGCCTTCGGCGCAACTGTTTCTGATGCCATAAGCATTAAGCGGAAGAATCGAATCGGAAATTTCAGGACGAAAGGAAGTAACCGAATTATAAGACAGCAGCATTTCGTGTTCTTCGTCCGGCGCGTCAATCGCGTCAACGACCGAAACGTGCTTTATCAATAAATCATCGACTCCGCCGACGTAAAAACTCCAGCTTCGATTATTGCCCCAGCGACCATATGTTAAATCATCAAATAAGACATTGATGAGTTTTATATTTTGCGGTTTTATCGGGTCGTAACTAATTCCTGTGCGATAAAAATCTCTGACTACGGAAAATCCGCCGTTCAAATGCGATAAGCGATTATTCTCGAAAACAACTTCTTCGCTGACAGACCAAGGATTTCCCTGATCGCCGTTCGGTATGTCGGATGAAGATTTCAAAATTACCGACATATACTGCGAGCGCAAGCCGTCCCAGTGATTGGAAAACAACGAGCCTTCAATATAGACACGGCGAGCATTTTTTAATTCAAACAAGTTTTTTTCGTTCAACGTCTCGCCCGTGCTGATTGGCGAAAGCTGTCGCCATGCGAGTCTTTTTGTGAAAACGCAGCGGCGAAATTCAATATTGGTCGGAGTCATTCCGTCAATTTTGTTTCCCGCGCCGCCGTAGATAATGCTCTCGGAAGCCGCTTCAAAATATGTGTTGTTATAGACGTGCGCGCCGCGTCCATCAAGACCGAAAACAGCTTGGCTGTCCTGACTGCCGAAAGTTTTAATGTTTCCGAGCCACGACGAAATTATCGAAACTTTGTAGCCGTCGTTCAAAACGCCGTGAACAACTTGAATATTGTCCGGCGGATTTATAACGCAGTGGTCGATGATAATTCGGCTCGGATTATCGTCGGCGCTTGATTGCTCGAAAGCCTCGCCGATTTGCAGCATATAATAATTTTTGGCGTAATCGGCGCTGCCTGCAAACGGCTCAAACTTCAAACCGGAAAGGCGAATTCGGCTCGCGCGATTGCGAATTCGAAAAGGAACTTCGTTAGTGTAACTGCCGCGAAAAATCGCCAAGTCCGTTTGGTTTGCGCCGACACGCACAGGCATTTCCGGCATTACTGCGCTCGAACGAATCGTAACAAAATCGGTAAATGCGCGCGCCGGTAAATCTACCGCGCCGGAAATTACCGTTCCCGCCGGAATGATAATACTCTCACCGCCCGTGCATTGATTGTAAGCCGCCATCAATTCGCTCGCCGTTCGCACGACGAATTCGCGCGTCGCTGCCGGTTGGTCGGAAACGTAAACCGTAACGGCGCTTTCGGCGCTTTGAGATAAGCTGTTTGTAACGCGCAGTCGAAGCTGGTAAGTTCCGGCTTTCAGATAAGCGTGAGTCGCCGAAATCAAATCGCCCGTACGGTCGCCGTCGCCCCAAAACCATTCGACAGACTTTGTTCCTTGCGAAAGCTCGGCGTTGACTTCCACCGCTTCGCCCGTTCGCAGGCGGATGACCGAATTATTTTCCGCTTCGTTATCGCCGCGAATCACTGCCTGCGGCGCGGCTGAAGGGTCGAACACAGTTACGGAAACAGAATTTCCTGCGACGCCGTTCAGCGAAGCCGTAAACGTCGCCTGTCCCGCTGCAACGCCGGAAATCTCTCCCAAATTTCCAGAAAAATATGAATTGTTTCCTTCGGTGTTTCCTTCAGGACTGCGACGAACGTTCGCCGCCGCGCCTGACAAACGCGAAAAGGTGAGTGTTTGATTTGCCATATATTTGCCTGCGGCGTCAAAGGCAAGCGCGGTAAAAGTGCGGGTTTTACCTTTTTCAAGACGAATCGAGCTTGGATAAATTTTTACTCGCTGCTGGGCAAAAGCTGAAATGTTGAAAATTGAAAATGCCGTTAATACGAGAACGGCAACAACAAATACGGGTCTCCGGGCGATATTTACATTTTTCGATTTCATAGTTTTTTTTGCAAAAGGAATGACCGACGCATCTCAAAGTCGGCTAAAAGGATGGATTGGAAAAGCGGAAGCTCCGGGCAGGAACAAATCCGAACAGTTTAGTTTTGATTGGGAGATTTTGAAAAGTTTAGTTAAAAGGGGTTTAACTATTTTGATAATGTTGCAACAGTTGTGCCAATTTCAATTGCTGATTCGCCTGTTTATCGCCGTCGAAAACAGGTCGATTTTTATTCACGTTTGAATTTTTCTATAGCGAAATTATTTTAATCTGCGATGAAACTTAAAGATAAAACGGGGCATAAAGGTGAGTATTTGTTCCGAAGTTTGGGAATAATGCCGCAAAACATTTCTTCCAATATCAAATTATCATAAACAGGCGGACAATAAAACAAAAATATATTGACTTTTCCTTAAAGCATTGATTAGATGTGTTCTAGGTAATTTGTTCCCCGCCGAAAAAATTAATAAAACTCTAATTGATAAATGCAGTTTGCAGCTTAAGGTTGAAAATCTCGGGTTTTCAATATTGCTTAGCTTTCGGAAGAAAAGCGCAGCTTTTGAAATATTTGTTTAATAAAACAAATCCGGCGCGGCTGAATTCTTAACCGAAAAATTTGAATCATCTTTATATGACGGACGCAGACAATGAAAAAGCGCGTATTTTAATTATCGACGACGAATCGTTAATTAGAAATATTTTGTCTGATATTTTGGGCGAAAATTACCACTGCACGGCGGTCGGGTCAGCCGAAGAAGCGCTGGAAATTCTGCGTCGCGAAAAGTTTCAACTTGTTTTAAGCGACATAAATATGGGCGGGATGAGCGGCATCGAAATGATTCCACACGTACATAATTCTGCGCCGGAAACGGTTGTGATGATGCTCAGCGCCGAGCAGACCGTCGATACCGCTATCGAAGCGATGCGCGTCGGCGCGTTTGATTACATCCGAAAACCTTTCGATGTAGAACATGTTGAAGCCGCCGTCAGCCGCGCGCTTGAACACTATTCGCTGCTCAAATCGAAAAGTTTGTATGAAAACCATCTCGAAGAACTCGTCGCAAAACGCACGGAAGAATTAAATTATCTGGCTTATCACGATTCGCTGACCGGCTTGCCGAATCGAAATTTATTTGAAATCCGTCTGACGCAGGCAATCTCGGCGGGGCGGAAAAGCGGGCAGATGTTGGGCATTCTTTTTCTTTCGCTCGACCGATTCAAAAAAGTTCAGGACACGCTCGGTTATTCGGCTGGCTATGATTTATTAAAAGAAGTTGCCGAACGATTAAAACAGAGTGTCGGCACAGGCGTAACCATAGCCAGACTCGACGGCGATGAATTTGCTGTTTTGCTGCCGCAGATTGAAGGCGCGCCGGCAGTTGAAGAAATTACCGGAAAAATCGTCGTGGCGATGAAACTTCCCTTTGTCATCGCTTCGCACGAAATGTTTAGCACTTTGAGTATCGGAATCAGCCTTTTTCCAGCCGACGGCGCGGACGTGCAGACGCTTTTGAAAAACACGAGTGTCGCGCTCTCTCGCGTCAGAGAACAGGACGGCGATGGCTATCAATTTTTTACAGCCGATATGAACGACAAAGCTATGCGGCGTCTTTCCATGGAAAGTAGTTTGCGGCGCGCTCTAGAAAGAGATGAGTTTGAAGTTTATTATCAACCGAAATTAAATGTTAGCTCCGAGCAGATTGTCGGAATGGAAGCGCTTCTGCGCTGGCGGCATCCCGAATCCGGCATCGTTGCGCCCGGCGAATTTATCCCGCTTGCCGAAGAAACAGGACTTATTATGCCGCTCGGCGAATGGATTTTGCGAACAGCCTGCACGCAAGGCAAATCGTGGCAGGACGAAGGCTTTGATTTACATTTGTCGGTTAATTTATCGGCGCGGCAGTTTCAGCAAAAAAATCTGCTGGAGACAATAAACTGCATAATCAGAGAAACGGGTTTCGACTCGCATTGTCTCGAACTGGAAGTAACGGAAAGCTCGATTATGAAAAATACCGAAGTCGCCATAAAAATTCTAAAAGAATTAAAAGAAACCGGCATTAGAATATCAATTGACGATTTCGGCACGGGTTATTCCTCGCTCGGATATTTAAAGCGCCTGCCGATAGACGTTTTGAAAATTGATAAATCCTTCGTTCAAGATATTGCCGCCGACCCCGACGATACGGCTTTGGTGATGACGATTATCACGCTCGCGCACAATCTGCGGTTGAAAGTTGTTGCCGAAGGCGTCGAAACCCAAGAGCAGTTGAAATTTTTGCAGCTTCTGATGTGCGACGAATGGCAAGGTTATTTATACAGTAAGCCTGTTCCGGCTGATGCTTTCAAACAATTATTAATCGACGGCAACATTAAAAATTCGCCAAGTTTGTCGTCAAAACAAATACTGCAAAATTAAAAAAGAATTTTTGAGAGACATTTCTCCTAGTCTAACGGTTTTCTACTATTTCATTTATACGCTTTATCTGTAGCATTATTCCTCATCTTTCAAGAAACTGCCTGCCTCTTTTGCCGCTTTCTAAAAACGCTTTTGCTTCTAGATAGGAAAATAATACTTGTATAAAAATTACATTTCCGCTCGTAAACTCGTCAAATAAAGAGGCTAACCGAAAAATTGCAGGAATTTTTCCATTCTGGCATACGTCTTGCCATACGCTTTTCGGTTGGAATCTTCGGTTTTGGTAAGCACTGACTAAAATCGAAGTGTGGTTTTGAAAATCATTTCTAAACTCCATTTACCGAGATTGCCTGCCGACGAAATTTAATAAAAACTTCTGTCGGCAGGCAATTTTTGTCAAAAACAGTTTTTGCAGAACCGACCACTGCCGCACCAAACACAGCGGATTACCTGATTTCTTTCCCAAGTCGAAAAAACCTTGTCCGAAAAACGGCAACCCCGCAGCGATGCGGAGGACGCAAAGTCGTGAATCTCGCTTGAACAAAGCGCGAGATTGTCTGACTACCGAAAGAAGGTCTATGAAAAAGAATTTATTTTTCGCGCTGTGTTTATTTGTAATAGCATCGTTTGATTTTGCATTTTCCCCGGTCGAAGTCCGCGCTCAAAGCACTGAATCCGAATTGCAGACTGCCGCCGACATATCGGCAATCGGAACAAAACAATTCTTAGTCGCTGACGCCACAGATTCAGTTAAAAATCCGGTTAATGTTCTTGCGCTCGAACATCTCGTTTTTGACCTTATCAATAAAAAGCGCGCCGAGTTTGGCTTGTCGCCCGTCGCGTGGAGCGATGATTTAGAACGGCTCGCGCACGCATATTCAAACGATATGGCGACGAATAATTTTTTCAGCCATCAAGGTCTTGACGGGAAAATGGTCAATAATCGGGCGGATGCGATGGGCATAACACGATGGCACTCGCTCGGCGAAAATATCGCTTACAATCGCGGCTACGCCAGCCCGGCGGAAAGCGTCGTCGAAAGCTGGATGAAATCCGCCGGACACCGCGAAAATATTTTAAACAATCGCTGGCAAAAATCCGGCGTCGGAATCGCCGTTACGCCCGAAGGTGCTTACTATTTCACGCAAGTTTTCCTCAGGAAATAACCAAATTCGATTAAAAACAAAATCTTTTCGCGCGCAAATTACGCCTGCGCTTTCGGTGCTCGATTACAAACTCGAAATTTCTTATAAAATCAGCTAAACGGAGTTTATAAAAATCATTTTGCAGGTGCTATAATCCTGTTTGTGAAAAAAGACCTGCAAGCATTAGTCATCGACGACGAGCCGCTGGTCAGCAGTTTTGTGTCAGAAGTTTTAATCAATGACGGATGGAATGTCCGCGAAGCCAAAACTGCCGAGCAAGCGTTTGAATTGCTGTCCGAAAAACAATGGCTGCTGGTTTTTTGCGACGTTATTTTGGGCGGAACGGACGGTTACGCGGTTTTGCGCCGCTTTACCGAAAGACAAGCCGAAGCGCGTTTCGTGCTAATGACCGGACACGGCTCAGCCGCCGGAGCGCTCGATGCAACGGCAATCGGAGCTTATGATTATCTAGTCAAACCATTCTCTGTGGAAGACATCTTGAGTATTGCGCGTGTCGTCCGCCAGCAGCATCAAAGCCGCCTACAGCCCGAAACAATGCTTACCGCTTCGAGCAGCGTCGGTTATACATCTGACATTCCTTTAATCGGCAGAAGCCCGAAATTTGTCGAGTGTTTGAAAATGGTCGGGCGCGTCGCTCCGACGAATCTTCCCGTCTTGATTACGGGCGAATCGGGAACGGGCAAGGAAATTGTCGCTCAATCGATTCACCAGCGAAGCCACCGAACGGCTGGCTCGTTTATCGCCGTCAATTGCGGCGCGATTCCATTCGAGCTGATTGAATCGGAATTATTCGGACACGCCAAGGGAGCTTTCACGGGCGCAGACCGCGAGCGCATAGGGCTTTGGGAAGAAGCCGACCGCGGCACGATTCTGCTCGACGAAATTACTGAAACGAGTCTTCTTTTTCAAGTCAAACTTCTGCGCGCTTTGCAGCAAGGTGAGATTCGGCGTGTCGGCTCAAACCGGACGCAAAAGGTTGACGTGCGCGTGATAGCCGCGACTAACCGCGATATTGAAGAAGAAGTGCGGCAGGGACGCTTTCGTCAGGATTTAATGTATCGGCTCAATGCCGTTACAATTCATCTTCCGCCGCTTCGTGAACGCATCGAAGACATTCCGCTGCTCGCCGAACATTTCGCTCGCCAAGTTCGACCCGGCGCACCGATAAAATTTTCGCCCGCGGCACTGGAAATACTGAAAAACTACAGTTGGCACGGCAACATCCGCGAATTGGAAAATACTATTTTTCACGCGGCGGCACTGTGCGACGGAGTAATCTACCCGGAACATCTTCCCGACCGGATTCGCAGGTTTGATGAAATTTCGCAGGAAGAAAGCGGGGAAGATATAAAAGTTTCGTCTCTGACTGATTTTGTTTCGGCGGCGCGGCGAAATGATAAATGGCTGGCGCTGTCAGAAATGGAAGCAAAATATGTCGCGCGTGTTTTAGATTCGACCGGCGGCAACAAACAAGCGGCGGCGCGCCTTCTCAACATCGACCGCAAAACTTTGAGCCGTATTATTAGACGCGCCGAAACCCCAAAATAATCTCGCCTTTTACCGAAAATCTGTGCGGAAAAATGCCTCGACCTGCGCCAAACAGGGATAGCCAATTTTCCCATTTCGAGCGTTGCCTTTTAAAATATAATTATTTTCTGCGTATTTGCTTAACTTGAAATTCCGCTCGAACGATTTAAAAATTGCGGCACGACATTCGCTATGGACAACGCCGTTAGCGCCGAAACGCTAATTTTTAAACCCCCTGTTTTTCCTTGTTGAAAATTATATTTCTCTCTCCCGGATAGTTGTATTTCAACTTTTGCTTTGGCGGTTATACCGCTTTGCTAGCGTATCTAAAGGAGAAAATATCAATGCACTTTCAACAAAATCAACCAGTAATTCTGCTGGTTGGAGACAATTCAAACAATTTGAAAAATTCCGTTTTCGCTCTTGAACAGGCGGGAAATTATGTTTTAACCGCCCGCGACGGCTGTTCCGCCTTTTTGACGGCGCAGCGCGAGCGTCCTGATTTAATCATCAGTCAAATTTCGCTGGCTGATGTCTCCGGCATCGAGTTGTGCCGACTGATTCGCACGGACGAAGAATTGAGTGCGACGCCGTTCGTCTTAATCGGCGAAGCGCATCAAGACGACGCTAAAGCCGCCGAAATTCTGCGAGCGGGCGCGGACGAATATCTTTCCGATTCGCACACCGCACAGTATTTGGCGATAAAAGCGGCGTGGCTGATTCAACAAAAACATTCGGAAGCCAATTTGAGACAATACTGCCAGATTCTGCGCCAGCGGCAGCGGCATATTACCGAAATTATCAAAGACACTTCCGATTTGATGAGAAATTTGGATTACGAATTAGAGTTTACCAATTTTGACGAAGTTTCCGCGCAGGAATCGGTAAAACTTTTCGGCAAAAAAATTGAGTTGGGAATAAATATGGTCGACTCTCTCGCTCATCTTCTCGAAGAACAAGCGCACGTTCTGGAAATTTATGAGCGCACGTCAAAAGGCGAGGATTTTGACCTTGTACAGGAATCGGCGGCAGAAATGAGTAAATATGATTATTACGAGATAATCTCGTAAACTGCGTCGGTCGAACAAATTTGCCGCTTCGGTTTAGAATAAAACGGCAAGCCTTTTAAAAGGCTTGCCGTTTTATCTTTTTAAAATAGTAGTTTAGAAAGAATGTAAACCGTTCGCTTCGTTGTTTTCTCAAATTCTGTTTTTAACTAAAATTTTATTTTCTGATAAACAAGCCGGCGATTGCCAAAACTTCAGCTTTCGACAAAGGTTCGTCAAACGCTTTTGTAGCATTATCGGTTGAAACTCCGGGCAGACTGGCGACATTGACAGCGCCTTGCGTCGTATTGCCTTCGCCGTTGTAAACCGGCTGCGTCGCGGCTGGAAGCGTTCCGCGTGAATCGCCGACAATCCACGGAGATTCGCCTCGAAGACGCCTGACCATCGCCGCGTGGCGCGCTTCGACCGAATGAATTTGCAAAGCGGTTGTCAAAATTTTATCGTTTGATTTCAAATTTCCTGCCTGACCTTTGTATGCGCGAACGCCCGTGTCTTCAAAAGCCTGCGACACGGCGAGAAACGTTTGATAATTACTGAACACATCTGCAAACGCGCCGCCCGCCGTGAAATCAAAATTCGGTTTTCGGACTGCTTGGCTGCCTAAGACTGAAGATAAAAGTCTAACGTGCGCCGTTTCGTGTTTGCTGATTTGCCCGAAAACGCCCTGCGTATCGCGCGGAATCAGTCCGCCGGAACCGAGCGCCGTGCGATAAAATTCGTCTTCCAAGTATTCTAACGTGAGCGCGAAATTCAGCACGTCAACGATTTTTCCCGGCAGTTTTTTATCCTTTCCGTAAGCCGCGCCCGCCAGCGCGCCGAAAGAAAGAATTGTTGTCGCCGCAATTGCGCCGGTCATCGCGCGCGCTTTCTCAATTGGCTCACGCCGCGCCGTCATTTCATTGATGTAATCGGGTTCGACCGATTCTAAAAGTGGTAAATTATTATCCATTGTTTTCTCCTTCTACGCTTTCGGCTGTGGTAATTTGTTTGCCGTCACTTTAGTGACGATAAAAGGCGCGACAAGCGGCAGAACCTGCGCCGGCAGTCGTGCAGGGTCTAATCCGGTTGCCGGATCGGTAATGTCGTCGCCTGCAAAGTATGCCGACATCGGCTGTAGTAAATCGCGCAAAACTGCTGCATGACGCGCTTCAACTGAAACGATTTTGCCTGCAATCAGCAGAAACAAAGGATTTTTCAGTAATTGTCCCGCGCCGTTGTAAGCCGAAACACCGGTGTCTTCAAATGTGCTGGCAGTCGTCAGCACGCTGTTGCGGCTGTTGAAATCTACCGCCGTAAAATTTACCTGCAAACCCGGAATCGCCTTTTTACCGAGCGCTGCTTTGAAAAATTCGCGATGCGCGATTTCATTGTCGCGGATGTCGGTTAAGATTGCGCGTTCTTCCGAAGTCATTCCCGAATAAGGCGTCGCAATAACTTGCGTGTAAAACGCGGCTTCAAGCTGTTCGAGCGCGTATGCGTAGTTCAAAACCCCGAAATCGCCTTTGCCCAAATCAACCGCTCCTGATTTATCATTGTCAATCGGCAAACCCAAAAACGCCGTTTTTGCGCTTAGTTTATTTACGTCCAAAACTCCGAACGCAAATGCCGCCAGCGCCGCGGCGCTTGACCATTTTAAAAACGAACGGCGAGAAGTTGAATTCCCGAAGAGCGTCTCCATTTTGTTTATTTCTAAATTAGAACCAGAATCTTCTTTCACAATTTTCCTCCCAAAATATAAATTGCTTTTAAATTATTAAAATTTGAATAGCGCAACATTAATAATATTAAAATCAAATTCGTAACACTATATTGAATATATTCGTCTGGAACTTCTTGTCAGATTCATTCAATGCATTTAAATTTTTTAGATTCGGGGTTAACTTAGAATTCAAGGCTTGTAACAATAAAGACCTGTGCAATAATTTTCCAAGCAAAGAGTTAGGCATCAGAATCTTTGCTGAGTTAAGTGTATTATGCTTTTGTTACACATAAGAATTGTATTATCTTTTTGCTATGAAAAAAGTTTTGTTCATTTTCTTATCGGCTCTGTTTTTTTTGATGAATATAACGGCATACGCTCAAACTGCCAATGATTTTGCCGAGATTTGGGACAAGCAGCACGTCTCCGTTTTGCCGCCGTCGCAGATTCGCCACAAAGATTTGCAGAAATACCTTAGCGATTTGAAATCAATCGGCTTGAAAGTAGAAGAAGTCGGGCGCAGCGTTGCAAATCGCGAGATTTACCAAGTGGAATGGGGAACGGGTGCAACGAAAGTTTTTATGTGGTCGCAAATGCACGGCGACGAGCCGACGGCAACTTCGGCGTTAGTTGATATGCTGACGTTTCTGCAAAAAAACCGTGATAAAGGTTGGGTAAAAGAACTCGAAAACGCTCTGACGATTCGCGTCGTCCCGATGCTCAATCCAGACGGCGCGGAACTTTACCAGCGCCGCAATTTGCAATTTATCGACATCAACCGCGACGCGCGCGCTCTTCAAACGCCCGAAGGTAGATTATTAAAAAAACTGCGCGACGATTGGCAGCCGGATTTGGGTTTTAATCTGCACAACCAAAACTCATTGACGACAGTTGGCAAAACAAACAAGCAAGCGACAATTTCCCTGCTTGCTGTCTCCGGCGATCCGCAGGGCAAATCAAACGCCGGACATTTGCGCTCGAAACGCATTTGCTCGGTGATGATTTCCGCGCTCGATACTTTTATCAAAGGCAACATCGCGCGTTACGACGACAGCTACAATCCGCGCGCTTTCGGCGATATGATTTCCGCTTGGGGAACGCCCGTAATCTTAATCGAAACCGGCGCGCTGCACGGACGAGACGAGATGTTTCTTGTGAAATTAAATTTCATCGCGTATCTTTCTGCATTAAAATCTCTTGTCGATAAAAGCGAGCAGAAGGCGAACGCGAGCGTTTACGACGCATTACCGTTTAACGATACGGGCAATCTCTACACGGCAATTTTCCGCAAGGCGAATATCGTCAATTTCTCTCAAACAGATTCGCCATTTGTCGGAGATGTTGCAATCAACGCCGAGCGCAGACGCGCCGGAGAAGATGCGCCGACCTTTGTTCAAGACATCGGCGATTTAGCAATTTATACAAGTTTAGACGAATACGACGCGAGCGATTTTTATTTAATTCCAAAAAACGGTTTACTGAAAATCGGTTCGAGCGGCGAATTTCTTTTCTACCGCAAAAATAGAAAAGTTGATTGGAAGGCGAAAGATTTGGAAAAACAGTTTCCGCCCGACGCAGTTTTTTGGCAGGGCAAATGGATAAAAGGCGAGAACCTTTTGCCGAAGAAGAAATAGGACGCGGACAAACGCGGATTTAGCGGATTGACGCGGGTAATTTTTTTGAAAAAATCCGTGTCAATCCGCTAAAATCTACCAAATCCGCGTCCTATTTCTTCTTTTTTGTCCATCGGCTTTACAATCTAAAATCGAAAATCCAAAATCTAAAATCAAGGTATGCTCAGTCTTCTCAAAATCAAAAACATCGCGTTGATTGACGAAATCCAACTTGAATTCGCAAAAGGTTTAAATCTTTTGACGGGCGAGACTGGTTCGGGAAAGTCAATCATCGTCGATAGTTTGGGCGCGTTGACCGGCGAGCGCGTGTCGTCGGATTTGATAAAAGAAGGGGCGACGGGCGCGCAGATTGAAGGACTTTTCAGCGTTCGGTCGAACGCCGACCTTCATCAACTTTTTTATGAAAGCGGCATCGAAGCCGAAGACGCGACGGAGACGGAAATCATCGTCCGGCGCGAGCTTGCGGCAAATGGTCGCAACCGGATTTTCGTCAACAATCAATCGGTTACGCAGAATTTTTTGAAACGAATCGGCGCGTTTCTCGTTGACATTCACGGACAGGGCGAGCAGGCGACGCTGTTTAACCCGGCGACGCATTTGGAGATGCTCGACGAATATGCAAACTCGCAAAATCTGCGCGTAAAAGTTGCGGAAAAATATCGAGAACTGGCGCGGATTCAAAAGGAAATTGAAAATTTGCGCGAAGACGAAGCCAGAAAATTTCAGCTTCTCGATATTTTGCGGTTTCAAGTTGACGAAATCGGGAAAGCAGATTTAAAGACGGATGAAGACAGCACTCTGGAAGAAGAAAAACGCCGATTGAACAATGTCGAAAAACTTTCGACTTTGAGCGACGAAAGTTATTTGTTGCTTTACGAAAACGAAGAAGCGACTGTTACGACGCTTGAAAAAGTTATAAAGCGAATCAATGAACTCGCCGAATACGAGTCGAGTTTTCAAGAATATATGGAAAGTTTGCAAACGGCGCAGGCGGTTTTAGAAGATTTGGCGATTTCGGTTCGCAGTTTCAGCAACCGTTTAGAATTTTCGCCGGAAAGATTAGAGGAAATCGAAAGTCGGCTAGCGGAAATTTCGCGTTTAAAACGCAAATACGGCGGCACGATTGAAACCGTACTGGCGCATTTTACAGAGTCCGAAGAACGCTTGCGAAATATAGAAACCGCCGAACTGCGCGAAGCGGAACTGCAAAAAGAATCGAAACGAGCGCGCGAAGAATATTTAAAAATCGCGTCAGAGCTTCACGAAAGGCGCGTTAAAGCAGCGCGCAAATTCGAGAAAGAAATCGAATCAAATCTAAAAGCTGTCGCGTTAGAAAAAGCGCGTTTTGAAGTGCGAATTGACACGCCCGACGCAAAAGATTTACAAAATGAAACGTCAGTAAAATCTCTTACGGCAAAAGGCTTCGACCAAATCGAATTCTACTTTTCAGCAAACGTCGGCGAATCAGTCAAACCGATTGCGCGCGTTGCTTCGGGTGGCGAAGCGTCGCGCTTGATGTTGATTTTAAAGACGACGGCGAAACTTTCCGAATACGAGAAAGCGATGGTTTTCGACGAGATTGACGCAGGCATCGGCGGGCGCGTCGCCGAAGCCGTCGGTTTGAAATTAAAAGAGCTTGCGAAAACGCAGCAAGTCTTGTGCGTTACGCATCAACCGCAAGTCGCATCACTCGCCGACCATCATTTTTTAGTCGAAAAGGAAGCCGTAAAAAATCGCACGGAAATTCGAGCCAGAGAGTTGAACGAAAAAGAGAAGGTCGAGGAAATTGCCAGAATGCTGACGGGCAAAGAAATCACTGAAACAGCGCGCCGACACGCGAAGGAAATGTTAAAAGCAAAAGTTTAGCCGCAGATTAACGCGGATGACGCCGATTAAAACAAAGAAAAAGATTTAAACAAAGAAAGATTAAATCCGTGTTTTAATTCTTATCCGCGTCATCCGCGTTAATCTGCGGCAAATAAAATCTATGCAATCCGAAATTTTAGCCGAAGTCATTCGCGGCGAAACGGTCGAATCAATTCATCGGGGACATCTAATAGTCGTTGACGGCGACGGCGAAACTGTTTTTTCAAAAGGCAATCCTGAAACGATTACATTTTTCCGCTCGTCGTCAAAAGCGTTTCAAGCATTTCCCGTTTTAATGAGCGGCGCGGCTGAAAGATTTGGTTTCTCGGACGCTGAAATCGCGCTTGCTTGCGGCTCGCATTCGGGCGAGAAAATTCATACCGAAACGTGCGCGAAAATGCTCGCCAAAATCGGTTTGAGCGAACCTGATTTGAGGTGCGGCGCGCATCTTCCGTTTAATGAAGCGGTTGCCGAAGAGATGATTCGCGCAGGCGAAAAGCCCAATCAATTGCATAATAATTGTTCGGGCAAACACGCGGCGATGCTTGCGCTTGCAAAACACTTGGGTGCAGATTTACAAAGTTATGAAGATTTGGAAAATCCCGTGCAGAAAGCAATTTTAGAAACGGTTTCACTTTTTACCAATGTGCCGACAGACGAAATAAAAATTGGTATCGACGGTTGCGCCGCGCCGAATTTCGCTTTGCCGATTCGCGCAATGGCGACGAGTTTTGCGCGAATCGTTTTTCCGCCCGTAACTTTTGACGCGGAAACGCGCGAGGCGTGTCGCCGGATTGTTTCGGCAATGATTTCTTACCCGCAAATGATTGGCGGAACTGAGCGGCTAGACACAATCATTATGCAGTCGGCGCGCGGGCGCGTTATATCGAAAATCGGCGCGGAAGGCGTTTATGTCGCAGGCGTTTTGCCGTGCGAACGCTGGGAAAAAGGTTTAGGCGTTGCCGTAAAAATCGAAGACGGCGACGACAAACGCGCGCGTGCAGTGGTGATAATCGAACTGCTTCGCACACTCGGCGTGATTGACGAAACCAACGATGCAAATCTACGCCAATATTCGCCGATGCCGATTAAAAACCGGCGCGGCGATAAGGTTGGGGCAGTCGTCAGCAGGCAGTTATCAGTCAACAAAAATAGTAACCCATAACGCTCGAATTAAGCGGCTATCTGCCCGCTACACACAATCTCAAATAAAGCCATATAACTTTGATGAGAGGCAAGATGGCGGGGCAGTCCGCCCGAATGACTCGTTATGCCGCCCATCGATTGCAACCTTCACCTTTATCCTTAATCGCCTAACTCGAAGCATTATATGAGCCAACGCGCCGTGCCTGACCACCCAAGAACTGCTGCGCGCGGGTCAACAGATTACGCCACATTGACGGTTTAACTCCGGGCGGCTGATTAGCATCGGGTGCGTCGTTCATAATCCGGCTCGCAATTGCTACGCACTTATCGCAGATGTAACCACGCAGACCAGCGACTAACTTTAAGACTTCGGTTTCTTTCTTCCCACAGAATGAGCAACGAAGCTGTCTGAACTTATTCATATCAATTACCTCCTAAACAAAGATATGTCTCTTTGCATTAATATGTCCAGTAGCCGAAAGCGGCATAACTATTACTTATTGACTGTTTTCTTGAGCCACCAGCGCACGCCGACCAGAAGAAATCGCGGGTCTTTGAAAAACTCCGGCGGCTTGCCTTCAAATAAATGCCCGACGAATTGGAAAATCCAGCCGACGACAAATAGCGCGACGGGAACAATCCAGAAATTTTTAATGAACGGCGCAAATAGAAAAAGCGGTATAGAGAGCGCAATCATCGGAATTCCGATTTTGTGCGTCAGGCGATTTATCGGATGAACGTGGCTGTGCGAATATTCTTCAATCCATTGGTCCCAAGTTTTTCCTCCAAGCATATTTTTCTCCGTTTGTTTTCTGCGCGCCTTTGCAAGCAGAATAACTTTGCTAACTCTTCGCGCTATCGTTTTGTTATTTCATCTTTATAAACTTCGCCGCCTTTCATTACAAACCTGACGCGCTCAAGTTCGGTAATATCTTTTAAAGGGTCGCCCGTCGTGGCGATAATGTCGGCGAATTTTCCGGCTTCGATTGAGCCGAAATCGTTTGTTCGCTCCAGTAAATCGGCGGCGGAAACAGTTGCCGATTGAATCGCTTGCATCGGCGTCATTCCGTATTTAACCATATAAGCAAATTCTTTGGCTTGATTTTCCGTCCAAGCGAAACCGCCCGCGTCCGTGCCGTATGCGATTTTCACGCCTTTGCGAAATGCGACGCCGAAGATCTTCGCTTCCAAATCGCGCATTTGCAGCCAAATCGGAGCGCCTGCGGCGGCGCGTCCTTCGGCGACATAAACGCCGACGTAAATTGTCGGACACCAGTATGCGCCCTGCTTGACCATTCTATCAATCAGCGCTTCATCCAAGCCGTAACCGTGTTCAATTGAATCAACATTGTGCCGCAACGCGGCATCAATTCCGTCCCAGCCCATCGCGTGCGCGGCGACCTTTTTGCCGATGCGGTGCGCTTCCGAAACCATCGCTTCCATTTCTTCGTCGGTGAAATTCACCCACGAACGAAGTTTTCCGTCCTTCATATAATAACGGCGGTCGGCGTAAAATTTAATCCAATCCGCGCCGTATTTCGCTTGTTCACGAACCGCTTTTCTTATCGCGTCCGCGCCGTCAATTATCTGCACGCCTTCCGGCATTTTCAATTCCCAAGAGTAGCCTGAAAGCGGATACATTCCGGTCGGCGCAAAAGCGCGTGTCGCCACAAACATTCTCGGTCCGGGAATGACGCCACGCTCAATTGCCTGTTTGACATCAACGTCAGCATACATCGCGCCTTCGGTTTCAACATCGCGGAAAACAGTAAAGCCGTTCATAAGTCCCGTGCGCGCCGCCATCGTCGCGCGAATCGTGCGATACGGAATCGATTCTTTTAATAATTGCTCGTCGTAATCTTCCGCCGTGATGTCGCCTTGCAAAAGAACGTGCGTGTGGCAGTCCGCAAGACCCGGCAAAACGGTTGCGTTTGATAAATCAATCGTTTTCGCATTTGACGGAACTTGTTTTTGAATGTCGCCAACCGCGCCGACGGCTTTTATTCGCGCGCCTTCAATCAGTATTCCCTGATTTTCAAGAACTCTGCCGGCGCGCGTATCAATCAGGCGTCCAGCTTTGATAAAGACGGTTCGTGTCGCTTTATCCTGCGCGAAAACAGCAAAATTAAAAGACATCGCAAACAAGGAAACGAGCAAATAAACTGAAATAATTTTTTTCATTTTAGCCTCACCAATTTAAAACTTAGTTTTATTTAATTCTCGCATACTACTTCCACAAAGAAAATCTACGGCTGAAGTCCCATTCGGCGCAAGAGGTCGTCGTAACGCGGGTCTGAATGGAGGCTCTCAAATCTAGGGTCAACTTTAAGAATCGTCAATGCGTAGAAGCGCTCTTGGTAAGCCTTTTCGAGCCAGGCGAATGCTTCATCCTTTTCACCGAGTTTCGCGTAATAAACTGCTATGTTGAAGGGAGAGACATATCTTT
>JALYZF010000147.1 GCA_030948995.1 Acidobacteriota bacterium | reverse complement strand
GGCGGCTACGAAATAAAATTAACGGACGTAAATCCGGCACCGGCAAACAACATTAGAATCAATCGCAACGGTTATACGGCAGTTTTCGCTGTCAGTAAACAGCGAAATTCAAAACAGTTTTGAACTTGGTGGTAAAATTTCAAGAGTTTCGCTTTTCTACAATAATTGTCAGACCGCGTGACCAGATTTCGACAAAATCATTTATACGAAATTCTTGTTCTCCATTTGTCGGGTCAAGAACGAATACTTTTTCTTTCGTAATTTTATAGACGATAACGGCATGAGAATAGTGTGTATTTTGGGAGACTCTTGTAAAAACAATCGGCGTGATGTTTCGGCGGAGTAGGTCTTCTAATTCTTCAAAACTTAATTCGGCTCGGTAAGCCTGAAATCCGCATTCAATGACTGCTTTAACGGCATTTGAGGGACTTGTTCCGGTTTCGTCGCATTCGCATAGATTTCTTAATTCAGTTTCGGATATTTCAAATTTATAGGAAGCTAAAACCATTTTGAGGCAGGCGGGAACGCAAGAAAATGAATGGGCTTGGCGAAAGTGAGGAGGTTTAGGCAATACCGAAAGCCTCCTTCGCTTTCTTTTTTCCTTTCTTGAGCAGTTCGTCGAAAGAAATTTTCATTTCGACTTTTCCCGTTCTTACATCAACAAAAGCGTCTTCCAATTTAATCGGTTCATGCTTTGGATAAGTCAAAGCAATCGGAACTCGCCAACGATTTTTTTCCAATTTAGGCTTTAATACAGAGAAGCGGTCGGGAAAATCGTTATATTGTAATAATGCTTCAAGAGTTTCAATAGCAGACTTGTCAGTAATCTCTGCTAATGATTCATCTAGCAGCGATGCAAGAAAGGTTGGTTCTTCCTCGTGCAGTAAATTTCTGAATCGTTCCAATTTTTGTTTATTTCTTGAAAGTCTTTCAGCATTATTATATTTTTCAAAAATATATCGAATTTGCGAATCAAACACATTCAAACGTAATTCATCAATAACCTGATTTTCTTTCACATCTACTACCTTTCTTGGATTAGCAATCGCTGCTTTCTCGACTTTGACAATGATTTTTCCTGTTTCAAAAAATCTTCCTAATATAAAAAACCTTTCGTTAAACTCAAGAGAAAATTCTCTTTTGGAAAAGAGAAACTTGTCTTGTAAGTCCTGTTTGCTTACTTTGTATTTATAAATTGTTACAAAACTGTCAGATGGGTTTGTAAATTCACCTTCAGTCAAACCTCTAAATAAAATCTCTATTTGTTGTGCTTCATCAGGAGAAATGTTTTCTGGAATATTAAACTTTGTTTTTTCAAAAACTCTTTCTATAAATCCTAATTTGCGAAATAATTTTGCCCGATAAAGCATTAGCTTCTTTTCCTCTAAAGTCATAGCAGCCAAACTAAAGTTAAGTGGCGCAAAATCTATATCTCTAAAATTAAGTGAACATTTTTTCGCATCGGCAGCCGTAAGAAAGAATCTTGTATATAAAATTTCTCCTTGAACACTATTGTCAGAAGGACGAATCTTAAAATCTTTAACTGCAAATATTGAGTTTTCTTCTTCCAGAATAATTTCAATTTTCGGAAAAGAGTTAGTAGAAAAATTTTCAATAAAAACGATTCTGTCCTTTTCTCTGAGAGAAAAATCTTGAATAGGAAATAAGAATTTACCAATTGATATTTGCCCGCGAAAATTAATAGAAGGATGTAATCTTGTAGCGGTAAATCTATCAGACAGAGAAAAAATAGTAGATGCAGTTTCTCTATTATTTTCTCGTTTATCTTCAATCGCCATTATGGGAAGAGATACGGAGATTGTTCTGTTTTGAATTCCTCCATCAAGCGGCATAAGTCTATTTTACCTTATCCTCATTGTTTTTTACTATAAAATCCTTCAATTTCTTTTTACTTCCCATTAAACTTTTAGAAATGGATTTGTCAGATACATCAAAATAATCAGCAGGATAAAATACGGAATCAAAACCGCCGCGCCAGCATAATCTTTGGCGACGCGCTGCCCGAAAAAGAGCGCGATGACGGACGCCGCGCCGAGGATTGAGGCGTAAAAGATTAAAACGGTCGAATTTGTCGCCAGAAAATAGATGATTCCGATGCCGCTTAAAAATCCGGTCGCCAGTTCCATCACGGTAATCATGGCAAGCATCGGCGGAACTGTTCCGCGAAGGAATGTTTTGGAAAAATGTCCGGTTAGCCATTCAAGATTGCCGCGCCAATCGAACACTTTATCGAGTCCCGATTGAATGAAAAGAATGGCAACGAGCAATGCGCCGAAGAGGGCGGGAAGATTTTTGGCGATGATTTCAAAATTCATTTGTTTGAAAGAAAACGTAAATACTCACTCGGCGGACAATTGAATTAATTGTTTGGCGGCGCAATTAAAGTTTTAACTGTCTTTTCATCTGCCGCAGCTTTTTCCGTTTCGCCGATTTGTTTGTAGAGATAAGCGCGGTTTTGGTAAAGCGTTATGTTAGCGGGATTCAGTTCGATTGCTTTATTTAAATCTTTCAGCGCCGCATTGATGTTTTTATTTTTAAGATAGTAAATACCGCGACTGTTATATGCCAAAAAGTTGCTCGGCTCGATTTCAATGGCTTTGTCGTAATCGCTCAATTCAAGTTCGGAACGATTGAGCTTGGCATAGGCTGCCGCCCGTTGTAAATAACCAAGCGCTGTCGGGTGAATGTTGATGTATTTGCTAAAACTTTCAATAGCTTCTTCATAACGCCCGAAATTACTCAGTAAATACCCGCGAGTGAAATGAAAATCGGCGATTGTGTCGTCAATTTGAATCGCCATCTCGTAATCTTTCAGAGCGGATTCAAAACTGGAAATTTGAAGATATGCCGCGCCGCGATTGCCGTAGGCGAGAGCGCTTTTCGGATTCAGCCCAATGGCGTCGTTACAGTCTTTGAGCGCCTGCTCGGTCATTTTCAGTTTAACGTAAATGAAACACCGATTGGCAAGAAATTTCGCCTCTTTCGGTAATATTGATAACGCCTTTGTCTGGTCTGCCAGAGCCGAATTGAAATCGCCCAATCTGTTATAAACCATACTTCGATTGTTATAGCCGAGAGAATCCTGCGGATTCAGCAGAATCGCTTTCGACAAATCAGCTAAGGCATTTGTCGTATCGCCTTTGTTAAGAAAAGCCATTCCGCGATTGTTATATGTCATCGAAGTCGGCGATAATTTTAAGGCGATGTTGAAATCAGCGATTGCTAAGTCAGGTTTCCCTGACTGCATATAGCTATACCCGCGATTATTATAGGCAATCATGATATTCGGATGATTTTTGATGACGAGGGTATATGCCGCAATTGATTCTTCAAACTTTCCGTCCTGCATCAGCTTTGCTGCCGCGTTAATTTCATTTTGCACCTGAATCGAAATGCCCGCTGCCTGCATCATTTTCCCTTGATATACGGTTCTCAAAATGTCTGTGGTCGGCGTCGGACTTGCATTAGGCGAAACGCTTGTCGTCTGTGTCGGTTTAGTTTGTGCGAAAACAGTTGAAGTTAAAGTAAATGCTATTAACAGGAAAAATAAATTTGAGATTTTCATTTGTCAGTCCTCGATTCAATTGCGTGTTTGAGCCATCAATCCTTCAATTTCTTCGGCTTGTTTCGGGCAATTCGCCGTTAAATTTACGTTTCCGTCTTCAGTCACTAAAACGTCGTCTTCGATGCGGACGCCGATGCCGCGGTATTTTGACGGCGCGTCTTTGTCGTCGAGCGGAATGTAAAGTCCAGGTTCGACGGTTAAAACCATTCCGGGTGCGAACGGGCGCGAGTTTTTTGCTTTGTGGTCGGTGAAATATCGTCCGGCGTCGTGAACGTCTAAGCCTAAATAATGCCCGACGCCGTGCATATAGTATTTCATAAACTTTTTCTGTTTGATTAAATCTTTAGTTTTGCCTTTCAATAAACCGAGTTTTTTCATACCTTCGGTTAAAAGTTCAATTGAAAGTTCGTGGCGCTGTTTGATTGTGTTGCCTTTTTTTGTAGCTTCGAGACAGGCGATTTCGACTTCTAAAACCGTGTCATAGACTTCGCGCTGCGGCTTTGTGAATCTGCCGTTTACAGGAAACGTGCGCGTAATGTCCGAAGCGTAGCCTTTGTATTGCGCGCCCGCGTCAATCAGCAGTAAATCGCCGTCTTTTAGTTCGGCGTTGTTTTCGACGTAATGCAGAATCGTCGCGTTTGCACCGCCGCCGATGATTGAATTGTAAGAGACGCCCGCCGCGCCGTTCATACGGAAATGATGTTCGATAATCGCTTCGATTTGCGATTCGTTCATTCCGGGTTTTACCGATTGCATTGCCAAAACGTGCGCGTCCGATGCGATGTCCGCGCTTTTTTGCATAAGCGCGACTTCTTCTTCTGTTTTGTGCAGGCGCATTTCGTGAATCAGAATCGTCGGGTCAACGATTGTGTGCGGCGGATACGCGGTTTTCAGTCGCCGCACTCTTTGACCTGAAAGATACTGCAAAATTGTTTGGTCTAATTTTTGGTCAACGCCGAAACGGTAATAAAGTTTTTCGTGTCCGTTTATCAGCTTCGCCATTTCCACTTCAAACTTCTCAATCGGAAATGCCCTGTCGGCTTTGTGATTTTTCACCGCGCCTTCCGTGCCTTCGCGTCTGCCATACCAAGTTTCCATCTGCGGGTCGCGCGGGCGAACAAACAGCGTGTATGGATGTTTTTTATTCGACGGCGCGATGACGGCAATCGCGTCCGGCTCGTGAAAGCCTGTCAGATAATAAAAATCCGCGTCTTGATGAAACTTGAATTCCGTGTCATACGAGCGCGTAACTTCGTGCGACGCCGGAATTATTGCAATTGCGTCCGTGCCGATGGCTTCGATAAATTTTTTCAACTGTTTTCGCATAATTTTATAAACTTTCTCCTCTTTTAGGAAGAATTGTAACTTAAAGTCTCGAAAGGAAAAAGTTTGACGCAAGCAGCGCAAATTAAAAGAATGCCGGCAGAATTCCATTGTTTCTTAATTTACCGTCTGCAAGATATTAAAACTTACCGCGTTCTCCCAAATGTCTTTGGTAAAAAAATTCCCGAAAAGCAACTGCTTGCGTGTTTCAGACTACGAAGTAATTGAAACCGTTTCGGAAACAACATTTATAAAAAAATAAAAATTTGGAGCGAGGTGAAGTTATGCGAAAAACAATCTTTCTAATTCTCTCTTGTCTGCTTTTTGCTTTGAGCGTCGAGGCGCAGCAAGTTACGCAAGGCGGACTCGAAGCCGTCGGCACAGGCGGGAAATCTCTTGGCGCGTGTCCGCTCAAACACACGGACGTGCAAGCCGAAATCAGCGGCTTTTTGTCGCGCGTTAAAGTTACGCAGGAATTTGAAAACAATTTCTCGGAGAAAATCGAAGCGGTTTATGTGTTTCCGCTGCCGCAAAATGCGGCGGTTGACGATATGACGATGCGTATCGGCGATAGAACCGTGCGCGGTAAGATTTTGAAACGCGAAGAAGCCCGCGAAGTTTATGAAGCGGCGAAATCAAACGGGCAAATCGCCAGTCTGCTCGACCAAGAACGCCCGAATATTTTCACGCAAGCGGTTGCTAACATCTTGCCGAATGAAAAAATTACAATCGAAATCAGCTATGTCGAAACTTTAAAATACGAAGACGGCGCATACCAATTCGTGTTTCCGATGGTTGTCGGACCGCGCTATATTCCGGGAAACGCAACGGGCAAACAAGGCGGCGGTTTCGCGCCCGACACCGAGCGAGTTCCCGACGCTTCGCGCATTACGCCGATGCCCGCCAAAGACCGCGCCGGACACGACATTTCGATTAGCGTTAAATTAGACGCGGGCGTACCGGTTGAAAACGTCGCGTCAAAATCTCACGAAATTGAATCAACAATGCTTTCGGCAAACAGCTACAACGTCAAACTCAAAGACGAAAAGACAATTCCGAATAAGGATTTTATCTTGCGTTACGACGTAGCAGGTAAAAAAATTGAAGATGCGGTTTTAGTGCATCGCGGCGAGAGAGGCGGATATTTTACGTTGATTTTGCAGCCGCCCGACGAACCTAGAGCGCAGGACATAACACCGAAAGAGATTGTTTTCGTGCTGGACACATCGGGTTCGATGTCGGGTTTTCCGATTGAAAAAGCAAAGGAAGCGATGAAACTCGCGCTTGACGGTTTGAATCCACAGGATACTTTTAATTTAATAACTTTCGCGGGCGACACGAGCATTTTGTTTGAAAAACCCGTTTCTGCAACCGCCGAAAATCTAAAAAAAGCGCAAGCCTTTCTCGAATCAAGGCAAGGCGGCGGCGGAACTGAAATGATGAAAGCAATCAAAGCCGCGCTCGAACCTTCCGACGCAAGCGACCACATTCGCGTCGTCTGTTTTATGACCGACGGCTATGTCGGCAACGATATGGAAATTATTGGCGAAATCCAAAAACATCCGAACGCCCGCGTGTTTTCATTCGGCATTGGTCAATCAGTCAATCGTTTTTTGCTCGACAAAATGGCGGAAGAAGGACGCGGCGAAGTCGAATACGTTGCGTTGACGGATGACGGTTCAGCCGCCGCGAAACGCTTTCACGAGCGCGTGCGAAGTCCGCTTTTGACTGACATCTCGCTCGATTTCGGCAGCTTGGAAGTCGCCGACGTTTACCCGAAACGCATCAACGACCTTTTCAGCGCAAAACCCGTCGTCATTCACGGGCGCTACACAAAAGCCGGAATCGGCGTCATAAAATTGAAAGGTAAATCCTTCGGGCGCGAAATCGTTCGTGAAATTGCCGTCAACTTTCCCGAAAACGAACCGAACCACGACGTTCTGGCGACGCTCTGGGCGCGCACCAGAATTGACGATTTGATGTCGCAGGATTATGCGGGCGTGCAGAACGGCAGCGCAAAACCCGAAGTAAAAGATACGATTACGAATTTGGGAATCGAATATCGCTTATTGACGCAATACACATCGTTCGTCGCAGTCGAAGAGCGAATCGTTACCGACGGCGGACAGCCGCGCAAAATCGAAGTTCCCGTCGAGATGCCCGAAGGCGTGAGCCGCGAAGGTGTTTTTGGAGCAGAAGAACGTCAAACTGGCAGTATTGGTAGTCCTGTTCTTGGAAATCTCTTTAAACGAAGTGATAGTAATAACAGTGCTACTGTGCAGGTTACTGCCGGAAGAAGAAATGTCAGAAAAGACAAAGCAACAGCGAACTCTATTTTAAGTGTTCCAAAACCCGGGCTTACAACAAGCAGCGACGAAAGCATAACTATTGACGGTGTAGAGTCAGATTCGCCGATTATTTCGCAAGGCATTAAAGCAACAACTTTGCCAAAACCCGAATATCCGCAAAATGCTAACACAAACGGCGCGGTCAATGTCGAAGTAACGCTCGATCCAAACGGCAATGTAGTTTCCGCCAAAGCAGTTTCGGGCGGTAAAGCATTTTACCCGGCAACCGAAATGGCAGCTAAAAACGCTAAATTTGAACTCCCGAAACTTTCGGTTGAAATCGCTAAAATCACAGGCGTAATCGTTTATAATTTTGCACAAGATAAAACTGTAACCGTCGCGCCGGAATTGCAAAACGTCCGTGTCGAAATTAAACCGAACAAATATCATTCTTCGGTCAAGGCTTTGGTCGAACGTTTGAAAACTAATCAGACGAAACCGACGGCGGACGAAGCCAAATTTGTGTCAAACGGCAAAGCGGAACTTGTCGTGCGCGTCAAAGAACTAAAACCCGAAACAATTGCGGAATTGAAAAAACTCGGATTTGAAGTGTTGACGGAAATGACTTCGGCAAATGCGGTTGTCGGGCGAATTGCCGTTGAAAAAATTGCGGCTTTGGCTGAACTTGACGCGGTAACTTTTATTTCACCGCAAAATCGTTAGTCAAAGAAAACGGAAAGTAGAAAACGGAAAACGGAAAATATAAGAAATCTCTTTATTTTCCATTTTCCGTTTTCCATTTTCCATTAATCCGACCTATGTTAATCTGTGGTTTCAATTCTTATGGATTTGCGTATCACCGAAATTTTTCTCTCGATTCAAGGCGAGTCTTCACATATGGGGCGACCGTGCGCTTTCGTGCGCTTGACGGGTTGCCCGATGCGCTGCGTCTGGTGCGATTCGGAATATACTTTTACGGGCGGCGAGCGCGTTTCGTTTGATGAGATTTTTGCAAAACTTCGCGCGTTCGGCTGCAATTTAGTCGAAGTTACGGGTGGCGACCCGCTTGCGCAGAAAAATGTTTTTCCGTTTATTAACCGGCTTTTAGACGAAGGCTACGAAGTTCTAATCGAAACGGGCGGCTTTTTTTCAACTGAGAATGTTGACGCGCGCGCCAAAATAATTTTGGACGTGAAATGTCCGGCATCGGGCGAATCGGAAAGAAATCATTGGGCGAATTTGGAACGCTTGCGAGCTGATAAAGACGAGGTAAAATTCGTGATTGCGGATTTGAACGATTGGGAATTTGCCAAAGAGATTATCAGAAAATATGATTTGGAAAATCGGACGAAAGATATTTTGATTTCGCCGATTTTCGACGTTGAAAATTTAGCGGAAATCTCTGAAACAATCGCGCGTAGCGGTTTGAAAGTTCGGCTTAATCTACAGCTTCACAAATATATTTGGGGAAAAGATGTTCGCGGAGTTTAATATAAAGTTTAGAAATAAAAATATGCTTAAAAAATTCTTTTTTCTGATGTTTGTTTTCTGTTTCGTTCAAACGGGTTTCGCTCAAAAAATGAAATCGTTGCCCGTTAGTATTTCATCGGTCGCGCCGCAAACTCTGGACGATAAAATCCAGAACGAAATCAAAAATTTTAGCGGCAAAGTTTGGATTTACGCGAAAAATCTGGACACCGGACGAGATTACTCATTGCGCGCCGACGAACAGGTTCGCACCGCCAGCACGATAAAACTTGCGATTATGGCGGAAACTTTTCATCAGGTCGCGCAGGGAAAATTAAAATGGACAGATGAAATCGTTTTGACGAAAGAGAAAAAGCAGGGCGGTTCGGGCATTTTATCTGAGTTTTCCGACAACACAAAAATTGATTTGCAAACCGCGCTGCATTTGATGATTGTCGTGTCCGACAATACGGCGACGAATCTAGTTTTGGATAAGGTCGGAACAGATAACGTCAACGCTTTTGCCGAATCTTTGGGCTTGCATCAAACCAGAAGTTTGCGAAAAATCGGCGGCGGCGGCGAAGCAAAAGTTTTGGACGAGCAGCCGCTTTACAAAACTTTCGGACTCGGCGTCTCAAGCCCACACGATATGGTTCATCTTTTGGAAATGCTCGAACGCGGCGAAGTCGTTTCCAAAGAAGCCTCTGCCGAAATGCTTTCGATTATGAAACGACAGCAATACAAAGACGGTATCGGGCGCGGGCTTCCCGACACGATTGGGTCGGCTTCAAAATCCGGCGCTCTCGACCGGCTAAGAAGCGATGTCGGCATTATTTACACCCGACGCGGGCGAATTGCGATGGCGATTACGACCGACGATATGATGGAAATCGCATACACGGAAGAAAATCCGGGACTGAAAATGCTGTGGCGTTTGTCGCAAATTTTGCAGGATGGTTTGGGAAAATAACTTAAAACTTTAGTGAATCCTTCCAAAATCCAAAATCCAAAATCTAAAATTGCCATTGTCCTTGCGTCCGGCGGAATGGATTCGTGCGTAACGGCGGCAATTGCAAAAAATGAAAACGAAGAAATTGCCTTGCTGCACATTTCTTACGGGCAGCGAACCGAAAGTCGCGAAAGAAAAGCGTTTAAAGATATTGCGGATTTCTACAACGTCGAAAAGCGCATGGTAATTTCGATTGAATATCTGGCGAAAATCTGCGGCTCGTCCTTAACCGAAAAATCGATTGAAGTTTCTGAAGCCGATTTAGAAAGCAAAGAAATTCCGACTTCTTATGTTCCGTTTCGTAACGCGAATATGCTTTCGATTGCGACAAGCTGGGCGGAAGTTTTAAAGGCAAATTCGATTTACATCGGAGCGGTCGCGGAAGATTCGAGCGGTTATCCCGACTGCCGACCGGAATTTTACGCGGCGTTTGAACGGGCGATTGACGAAGGCACGAAACCGGAAACGAATATAAAAATCAAAACGCCGATTATTCATCTTTCAAAAGCCGAAATCGTGCGAAAGGGAATTGAACTGAATGCGCCGCTTCATCTTTCTTGGTCGTGTTACCGAAATGAAGATTTGGCGTGCGGAACTTGTGATTCGTGCTCTTTGCGTTTGCGTGGCTTTGACCGCGCCGGTGCGGTTGATTCGATTGAATATGAAAGAAGTTTATAAATATGTCGAGGAATTTTTGTCTCTGCGAAACTTGATTGCGCCGATAACGAGTAAAATTATTCCGACGAAAATAAAGAGAACAGGCATCAAACCGCCGACCGAACCAATTCCGGCTGGTTCGGTCATTATCTTATAAATTTCCCAGATTATAGGGGCAATAGCTGCAACAATCAATAAAATTCCGCTTCCGATTAAAATTTTTGAAAACATAAAATCCAACTTTGCTTTCTTAAGTTTCAAACATAATAATTCGATTCGTTGTAAAAAGCTATGGAATTTTTGTTCATCTCTTTCATAAAAAATGCTAGTTCAGTTAAAATCAAATTAAAAGGGAAATTACATTATGAAAATCGCAATCGGCTCAGACCACGCAGGTTTTGAGGACAAGGAAAGAGTGAAAAAACAACTCGACCAATTAGGCGTTGAATACGAAGATGTCGGCACGAATTCGACCGATTCGGTCGATTACCCGATTTACGCCAAAAAAGTCGCCGATAAAGTGGCAAGCGGCGAAGCCGAACAGGGACTTCTTATTTGCGGTTCGGGCAACGGAATGCAAATCGCCGCCAATAAAATTCACGGCATCCGCGCCGCGCTTGCGTGGAATGAAGAAACGGCGCGGCTTGCCCGCCAACATAACGACGCAAATGTTTTGAGCGTTCCGGCGCGAATGATTTCGCCAGAAGAAGTTTCAAAAGTTATCAAATCTTATTTGGACGCAAAGTTTGAAGGCGGGCGACACGCGCGGCGAGTGGAAGAAATTTCAGAATTGGAGAAGGAAAATAATTAGAGCAAAAGAAAAACCAAAGAATACGGCGAAAATTTTCATAGCCGCCTGCCTATTTTTGCCGATTTTGCAAAATCTTAACAAACGAACCCGACTGAAGTTCATCAAGCGTAAGGCTTGTCAAATCTTGCGCTTCTTGTTCGTTCAGAGCGCCGCAGTTGATAGCGCGGATGAAATAATTTAACAATCCTTGTCCGGTTGCCGCGTCGTCGAAAACATCGCCGACGAGCGTTGCCTGCGCCGCCTTTGCGACAAAGTTGCTCAGTCGTTCGCTCGCCGCGTCCAAGCCTTCGAGAAAGAATGTAAAAACCGCCGCGTAGCGCGTCGAAAACTGCGCCGGATGCAAATCCCAACCTTGATAAAAAGCGTTGGCGAGCGAATGTCGAACGTGGTCGTAATGCAGCTTCCACGCGCGATATACAACGGCGCGGTTTTCCGCTTCCTGTTCCGCCGTCAACTCTCCGCGATGCGGCGCGATGGGCATAATATTTGTCGCGCCGTCCGACAGCCAGATGCCCGTTCCGCCAAATGAAACCTGCATTACGTGACGCGCGAAATCACAAGCCGGATGTAGCATATCTTGATACGCGGCTGTGATGCTGCAGCTTGCGGTGTAATCGTAAGTGCCGAAATGCGCCGCCGTGCAGCGTCCGCGCGCGGCATTGAGCATTTGCGGGAGATTCGTTTCGCCGCGTTCGTTGATAATTGATTGCGTCGTTTCAACCATCATCTCCATTTTGAGCGAACCTTTCGGCAGACCGAGCTTAGGCTCAAGCAAATCAAAGATGTCGGCGAGCGTCGCCACTTGCGCGGGCGATACGATTTTCGGCAGCGTAACGACAAAATTTTCCGGCAAGCGTCCGCCTGCCGATTCGACGAGCGTTGTCAAAAACAAATCGAGCGTGCGAATACTGCGGGCGTGAAGTTCTTCGGAAAACGTTTTGATGCGAATGCCGAGAAAAGGCGGCAGCGTGCCTGCTTCAAGACCTTTGGCAGCTTCCTGCG
>JALYZF010000084.1 GCA_030948995.1 Acidobacteriota bacterium | reverse complement strand
TCTCAAATCTAAATCATCGCTTTGTAAGGAGTAAAAATGAGAACACGAAAGCTGATTATTGAAGTCTTGTTAATGCTTTTTCTCTCGACTTTAATATTGAGTGTTGAAAATACTGCCGCACAAACTCTGGAAACAAAAAATCAACCGGCGACTCAAAAAATTGATAACTCTGCCGAAGAGCGAAAAGCCAGTCGGGTTATGAGGCTTAAAGATGAATTCAAATCGGCGATTAAAAGTAAAAAAGCCGATTGGATTTTAACAATGAGTAAGGATGAACCCTATGGCATAAGTCTTGTAACGTGGAAGCTAGGAAATAAACAAGTGCAAATGGTCGCTCACGACTACGAAACGGTGGAAGAAGCATCTCGCCCTTTTCATATAGCGGTTGACTGTCAAACATGTTCTCTAAAAATACCGCAGAAAGGTTTCGGCGATGAAAGTTATCTGATGTCATCCTTTTATGAAAAGGAAGGAAAGATGTATTTAACTTTTAGAAGCGGTAATTATCTGATTTCACTTACCGGAACGAAAGACGATATTTTCAGTTTTGCCAAGATTATTTCAGACACGATAAGCGAAAAAAACAAGTCAGTTCAGGAAGCGCCTGAAGATAAATAAAATTTCTTACGTTTCCATTTATTTATCTCTTATCCTTGTCTGTCTAGTTCCCAATGCTCGACGTATTCGGTCGATTCACCGGGCGCAAGCCAAGCTAGCGGAGCAAGCGATTCGACTTCAACGAAATCACCCGCCGTGTAAAGCTCTGTGTTCGAGTTCATATCGGGATACGGCGCGTTTTCGACAAAATCAAAACGTTTCGTAAATTGTAAGTTTTCGTAGCGATATGCCGCCCAGCCTTGCCGATTTAAAACGCCGATTTTCTGCGGCTCGGCTTTTTCGGCGTCAACTCGAAGGCGAATAAAATCTTTACAAAAACACCAGCGTGAATCGGAAAAATCCGTGTAAGACCAGACGGTTAGATTTCTGACCGGAAGCAAAGTCGCGCCGCTGTAAGACGCAAACGGCTCGTTCGGAACGAGCGCCTCGCCGCCGCCGCGCATAATCGTCAAAGCCCACGCCGCCAGCTCGATTTTTTTATCGCCGCAATTGGTGATTTTGTGATAAACCGAAACGCCGCTTCCGGTTTTGTCGAGAGTTGCCGTAATTTCTTTTTGCGTTCTCGTAACGGGTTCAATCGGTTGAACGAGACGTATCGAATTTTTCGCTTCATCAAATTCGTATTCAACCGGCATATTGTCGGGCGCGTAAGAATTAGGCATATTCTCCGGCGCAATCCAAAGCCGATGCCCGCCGTAAGGTTTGAATTCGCCGCGCGCGGTTTCGACTTTTGCTTCCGGGTGCAAACCCAAAATATTCTCGCCGCCCTTAAGAGCGTAATGCAAAATTCTCGGTCCGACATCGGTTGTAACGACAATTTCGACGTCATCGTTTGAAAGACGAATGCAATTCGGCAAATTTTGGTAATTAATTTTTTCCACAATGAATAAAGTAAAAAAGTATAAAATTTGAATACTTAAAGATCGGCAATTCTTTTTTCGACCGAATCAATCGGCGGCAAATTGTCGGCGGGTTTGTCCAAATAAAAATACACACAGCTTGACCAATCGTCCGAGCGTTCAAACTCTCCGTTTTTCGACGTATCCATCGGCACGAGTCCCGCGCCGGCGCGATATAATGTGCGTTTGTTCTCGACAATCGGCGGGCGCGAATCAGGCGTGAGATAACCGATTTGCTGAATCGTAACGCGCGCGGCGCGGTAAAAATAAATCGGGTCAACGACGTGGTAGCGGTAAAAAGCCCAGCGCATATTTTTCTCGTCGGCGACGGGCGAACCGGCGTAAAGGTTGGCAAATTGACCTTCTCCCCAAGCCGTGCCGATGTAATCTTCCGTTCCCGTTCCGACAATCGTCGGCAATGCGCGGTCGCCGTCGAGATACATCTTTATCTCGCCTTCGCCCCACCAAGTATTGAAGTATTCTTTAGAATTAACGATAACACCGACGTTTGCGCCGAGATAACGCCCGCGACCTTTGACTTGCGGCAAAATCTCATAATCCTTTTGCATTGTGGTTGGATTTTCGCGGCGGTAAAAGGCGTGGAAATAAAGC
Source organism: Acidobacteriota bacterium (assembly GCA_030948995.1). Taxonomy (GTDB): domain Bacteria; phylum Acidobacteriota; class Blastocatellia; order Pyrinomonadales; family Pyrinomonadaceae. The sequence goes on along the minus strand of JALYZF010000084.1, from coordinate 34,569 downwards.
GTGTTTACCGAATGCTTGTCGCCTAAAGTGTAGTCAACGTCGTAGAAAAGTCCGCGCAAATCCGTTTTGCTTTCGTTCGTCAAAACGATTTTCATTCCGGTTCTAAACGGCATCGGGATAATACAGTTAAAACTTCTGCCTTCGGGATTTGAGAAAAACGCGGATTGAAAGACGGTCGTTTGTCCCAAACCGACGCCGAAAAAATCGCCGAGCGGCGCGCTCACCGCCGGTTTTGCCGCGCCGTCCCAAAACATCTCGATTTTTAAACTCCGAAGCATTTGCGGGCTTCTGTCCCGGAACGTCATCCATATACGGCGCACCGTTCCGCTTGTCCCGTTTGCTTGTGCCAACACGCGGCTTTCGCCTGCTTTAATCTGCACCGTCGGCGAACCTTTGCGCCCGCCGTTTGTCTGTCCGCCTTTGCCTTTTTCGCCCTTCGGATTTTCCCCGCTCGCCATTCTCGATTCGACATTCTGCGGCATTTCATACAGCGATTGAGCAGAAATCGAATGGGAAATAAAAATTAAGCAGACTGCCAGCAGCGATTGATTGAATAAATTTAATTTAACTCGCATAATTTTTTCATTCATTTTTAAGGGAAATTTTTTACCCGAAATAATTTGCTTTTCACTCACCATTTACAACTTGCCATTCGCCACTTCACTCGCCCCCTCAGCCGCGCCGGAAATATAAACGTCGGTTTCTATCTGCGTTTGATTGCGGTATTCAGTCGAAATTTTTTCGGTAAATTCCGCCAAATTTTCGCGCCGCACTAAATTCACCGTCGAGCCGCCGAAACCCCCGCCCGTCATCCGCGCACCCAAAACGCCTTGGCAATTTCGCGCGATTTCAACTAATAAATCCAATTCCTTGCAGCTTACTTGATAATCAAATCGCAGGCTCTCGTGCGAAAGCCACATCAGGCGTCCAAACTCTGCAAAATCGTTTTTCTCTAATGCTTCGGAGGCGCTTAAAGTCCGCTCGATATCGGTAACGACGTGGCGGCAGCGTTTTCGGATAACTTGCGGCAGATTAATTTCGTATTTTACGAAATCCATAAAGCTGACATCGCGCAATTGTGTAATCTGCGGCAGAAAATTTTGCAAAATTTTCACGCCTTCCTCGCATTCGGCGCGGCGCACGTTGTATTCCGAAGAAGAAAGTTTGTGTTTGACGTTTGTATTACAAATCGCAACTGCCAAATCGTCTGAAACAAACGGAATTTGACGAGATTCCAAACTCCGGCAATCAATCAGAAGCGCGTGCCGGCGCTTGCCCATCGCCGAAATAAATTGATCCATAATTCCGACGTTTGCGCCGACGAATTCGTGTTCGGCGGCTTGTCCGGCAAGCGCAAGCTGAACTTTATCGATTGTTTGACCGGAAATTTCACTCAAAGCCAAACCGACGGAAATCTCCAGCGCGGCGGACGACGAAAGCCCCGCGCCGCTCGGCACATCCGACGAGACAAGCAAATCCGCGCCGCGCAATTTTACGTTTTCCCGTTCTAAAATTCGCGCCACGCCTTCAATAAAATCGAGCCAAGAGCCGCGCAGTTTTTGTTCCGGCGCGTCGAGATTAACCTCGCCTTCTTCATTCAAATTCAGCGAGCGCACGCAAATTTTCCGGTCTTCGCGCGCCGCGGCGGCGACAATCGTTTCGCATTCGATTGCCATCGGCAAAACGAAACCGCCGTTGTAATCAGTGTGTTCGCCGATAAGATTAACTCTGCCCGGAGCGCGAAAAAATCGCGGCTTGCGCCCGTAAAGGTTTTGAAATTCAGTTTGTAAGTTTTGGAGGTCAATTTTCATTCGTCATTTACCATTTAGCAGTTACCAATCGCTCAAAAGGCAAAGGTTAAAGGCTAAATGTTATATGTTCAATGTGCGAGCGCAATTCCGCCGCTTTTTCTTCCGGCAGCGTATCGTTGATAAACATTCCCGCGCCGGCTTCGCTGCCTGCAAGGAATTTCAATTTCGTCGCGGTTCGCATCGGCGGGTAAAATTCGATATGGAAATCGAAAAAATTATAATCCGCGCCGTCCGACGGACGATTGTTCATCGCCATAATATACGGGAAACTGACATCGAACAATTTATCAAACGCGACTAAAACTTGCTTGAAAATAATCGTTAAATCCTGCAATTGCGCTCGCGAAAAATCGGTCAAAGCCTCCGCATGTTTGTTCGGATAAATATGCAGTTCATACGGATAACGCGCGAAAAACGGAACGAGTGCTGTGAAGGATTCGTTTTCGGTAATGATTCTGCGACCGTCCTTTTTCTCGTCTTCTAAAATACTTGCTATTAAATTTTTGCCGTTTTTTCCCCTGTATTCGCGGCATTGTTTGACCTTTTGCAGCATTCGCGGCGGAACAAACGGGTAAGCGTAAATCTGCCCGTGCGGATGTGGAAGAGTGACGCCGACGGCTTCGCCTTTGTTCTCGAAAATAAAAACGTATTCGACAAATTCGAGATTGCCCAAATCTCGAAATCTGTCCTGCCAAACCTGCATCAATTTATAAATCTGCGACGCGGGTTGCTGCGCCAAACTCGAATTGTGTTCGGGCGTGTAAACGACAACCTCGCAAACGCCTTGCGCCGGGCGAACGGGATAAAGCTCGCTTCCTTCAACGGCAGGCGCGGGTGGATTCGATTGCAGGCTCGGAAATTTATTTTGAAAAACGACAATATCGTAACTCGCTTCTGGAATTTCGGTCGGAAAACCGCCCGGCTGCGTCGGGTCGAGCGGGCAATATCCGGGCGGCGGAAAAAACGTGCGGTCTTGCCGATGCGTCGCCGTTGCCGTCCATTCGCCGAGCAGCGGATTCCAGCGCAGTTCAGACATTTTCCTTTACCTCAGGTTTCGGCTCTTTTTCTTCGCGTCCGAAAGTATAATAAATAATATAACGCTTACCGTCCGGCATCGTCTCGCGCCGTTTGCACATTTCGCCGACGGTTTTTTCCGGTTGTTTTTCTTCGTTTTCCATTTAAGTTTTAATAAGCAAACGCTTGATAAACTTCTCTCGTCTCAACCTCGTCGAGTGATTCGACGCGCGGATTAAAACGAAGAAGATGTTTCGATTTTTCTGACAAATTTTCCCAAGTTTCGCGCGGAATTCTGATGGAAACTTCCGGTCGAAACAACCATCGGCGACTGTAACCGATAACGCACATCGGGCGCGGCTGGTCGGTTTTGTTCGGCGTTCCGCGATGAATTCCGCGCACGTCTCGAATCATCAAATCGCCGACTTTCATTATCAACGGTTTGATTTCGGTTTCGCCTGTTTCGATTTTCCGCATACCTTCTTCCTTCGTTATCAAATGCGTGCCGTATGTGGTTTCAAAAGGTCCGTTTTCTTCCGTTACATCAACGAGCGGAAAATTTACGGCAAGCTGAAACGGAGGTGTTTCCTGTTTTAATTCGGGAAAAAGCGGCGGCGCATCTCGATGCAGTTCTTGATAATCTGAGCCTTTCAATGGCGTGTCGGTCGCAAGTTGGCACATCACAAAATCCTTACCGACCAGATTTTCGACAATCGCCAAAACGTCCGCATCGCAGAAAATTTCCTCGTCGGCAAACGGCGCAACAAACGGCAAAGTCATGTAATAACGATTCGTGCCGCGATTTTCTTTGCCTCGTTCGCGCTCGACATGCGCTTCGAGAAGCGGCTGAAATTCCTCGTTCCAACGCCGCAGTTTTTCCGCCGGAAAATGCCCGCGCAAAATGCAAAGCCCTTCCGTCAAGACTTCGTGCGTAAATTGTTCGATTTCAGATTTGTTGTAACGCATAATTTAATACATAGATTAAATGAAGTTTCACTCTCGCAGACCAATTTCGTAACTGTGTTTCAAACAATAAGCTAAAGATTTTAATGCTTTATTCTGACAATTTGCTTTAATACATTCTGCTTCAGACAAACCGCCGCGAGAATTCATTAAAAGTTCAACTCTATCCGGCTTATCATCATAATTTTGCCAATCTTTGGGAAAATTAATTTTGATAGCGCAGATTGTTTGAAGTTTATCCCACTTATCCAATTGCCAATACTGACCGCAGACGAGGCATTTTCCGAGTTCGCGCCAACCGTCATCTTTTTTGACAATTACTTCAACCCTTTCTCTCAAATGGTTTGGATATTTTTCAATGTTAAATATGTGCGGCAAGTGATTGCATTCACAATTCATGTTCTCGCTTCTGAAAAATCTATTACTTTAATTTTGTAAGCCGATTTTGCGCGACGACGACGAACAATAAAATCACGCCGCGCAAGACCAATTGCCACCAAGGACTGATTGTGCCTTCGAGATTGAATAAATTGAAAATCACGCCAAGCAGCAGAACGCCGACGAGCGTTGATAAAACGCTGCCTTGCCCGCCTGTTAGAAGCGTTCCGCCGATGACGACCGCCGCAATCGCGTCAAGTTCGTAACCTGTTCCGGCAACCGGCTGACCCGCGCCCAAACGCGAGGCGAGCATCACGCCCGCAAAACCTGCGAGCGCGCCGCTGATAGCGTAAACGGCAATAGTTACGCGGCTTGTATTCAGACCCATTAGGCGCGCCGCCTCGTCGTTATCGCCAATTGCAAAAACATTTCGCCCGAAGCGAGTTTGATTAAGGATGAGCCAGCCAATCGCAAAAGCGATTATCAAAATCAAAATCGGAACGGGCAGAAAATCGCCGATTAAACCTCTGCCAAGCCACGTAAAATCTTGATTTGCAATTCTGACCGACTGTTCGCCTGTGGCGGCAAGCGCCAAACCGCGCGCGGCAATCATCATCGCCAGCGTTACGATAAACGGCGGAATCCGCGCTTTGGCAATTACTAAGCCGTTTATCAAACCGAGAACGGTTGTCGCCGCAACTGCCGCGATAAGCGCAACGAAAAGTCCGCGTTCCGCTAGATTCGCCGCAATCACGCCCGCGACCGCCAGCAGCGCGCCGACCGATAAATCAATGCCGCCCGTTAAAATCACGAACGTCATACCTAAGGCAAGAAGTCCGATAACCGAGTTTTGGCGCACCACATTCAGCAAATTTTCCGGCGTTAAAAAGGCTTCATAACGAACAAATCCTGCGATGCAAACGATAACAAGCATTACGAGCGCGCCCTGCTGCTGCAAAAACGAACCGATTTTCGCGCGCATCGTGCGGCTCGCATCCGTGTTGACTTCATTTAAGGTTTCGGTCTGGCTCATACTTTATTTTATTTAAATCAATGTTTATCTGCTTTTGCAGGTGGTTTCGCACGGTTTATTTGCGTGATTTTCAGCCAATCAAACCGCGCCGTTTCCGTTTTGCCTATGTGCGTTAAAGCGACGCGCGCGCCCTCGACTTGACTGCCCGCAACCGGCTCACCTAAATTCGTCCAATTTTCACCGTCGGAGCTGTAAGCAAATTGATAAAGTTCGCCGTCTTTTGCAATCATCCGCAAATAAATGTTTTGCGACGGTTTCATATCTGCGCTTGCTGCAATAATTTGTTTTCCGTCTTCGCGCCGCCACGCGGAAACTTTTCCCGCGCCGAAACCGATTCCGACGGCGTTTCCGCGCCAGCTATACGCCGACAGCCCGACGATTTCGTCCGCCGTCATATTCGCGGTTTTCACAGAAGTCGTCGCCAGATAATTTCCCGAAACCGTGCGCGTCGCAACGACGGCTTCGCTCGCGTCGTTTGCCGCAAAAGCCAAAGTTCCCGCTTTCAAATCAATTGTTTCAGTCGGCGACAAAGGCAACTGCCAATTCGGACTTAAAATCGAAGCGTCAAATTCATCGACAAAAGCCGAACTTTTCTGCTGTTTTGAAGTAGCGACCGGAAGATTCGCGCCGTTTGAAGGACCTTTGCCGCCGTTGATTGTCGCCCAACCGTCGCTAGTCCATTCGACTTTATCGAGCAGCGCCTCGCGCCCGATATTAAAGGCGTCGGCGCGTTTTCGATAAGCGTGATAGAGCAGAAAATCTGCACCGTTCGGCGTCTCGACAATCGTTCCGTGTCCGGGACATTGCCAAACGTCGTTGGCGGGCAGAATCGGATTCGCCGGATTTTTTTCCCAGTTTCCAAGAAGAGTTTTCGACCGCGCGACTCCCAAAGCGTAGTTGCAAGAACGCCCGCAGCAAGCATTTCCCGAATAAAATAAATAATAATACTCGCCGTGTTTGACGACATCTGCACCTTCAATAACGTGATTTTCCCAGCCCGAACCTTCATTGCGGAAAAGTCTTTTCGGCTTGCCAATTAATTTCGTTAAACTTTCGTCGAGTTGTTGTGCGTAAAGCCATGTCGGTTGCTGGCGGTCGTTGCCGTCTTCTTTCCAAATTAAAAACGGTTTTCCGGTTTCATCTCGAATAAAAAACGGGTCGAGCGAACCCATTTCCTGACACACGAGTGCGCCTTTGTCAATATAATCTTTGTCGGGTTTATCCGAAACGGCGACGGCAACACAGAGCGTTCCTTTTTTGCCTTTCCCTTCGTCGCGCCGTCCGGTGTAGAAAACGTAAAATTTGCCTTTGTCTTCCGTCATCTCCGGCGCCCAAAAATCGCCTTTCGCCCAAGCAGGTTTTGTCGGGAAAACCGCGCTGACGATTTGCCAATTAACCAAATCCTTTGAATGCAGAATCGGAAATTCCGGCGACCAGCCGCCGGTCGTCGCCGTCGCGTAATAATCTTCTCCGACGCGAATCACCGACGGGTCGGGAAAATCTCCGGGGATAACAGGATTTGTGTAAGTCTGTGCGAATGAATTTAAAGCGAAGAGTATTAACCACAGATAGACACAGATGAAAACAGATTTTTTTAGTGAAAAAGGATTGATGGTCGATGAAAAGTTTTCACCAATCCCTTTCTCTTCTTTTTCCTGATTAAATCTGTGTCTATCTGTGTCTATCTGTGGATTCATTTCTTTATTTACTTACTTCGCCAAAGCAGTTTGCGCCTTTGTTTTTCCTGTAATCCGTTTTATCAAATCGGTTTCCTCACGCAAATACGGCGTGCCGTCCGTGCGGAAAACGTCGTGAAACCAAACCCACGGCTCGTATTCGACATACGGATGTTCCCACGAATCCCAAGGATAATTCGTCTGCGACTTGCCTTGCACAAAACCCCAATTTATCATTCCGACATTATATTTTTTGCCGACCGGCAAAATGGCGACAAACGTCGAGCCGCGCGGACGCGCCATATATTCGGTGCAGATTATCGGGCGATTGTATTTTTGCAGAAATTTAATCGCTTTCTCGAATATATCCGCAGGGTCGTAAGAGTGAAACGTAACGACATCCGATTGCTCGATTTGAATTTGTTCGGTCGGGTCGAGTTTTCCAGAGTCGAGATAACCACCTTTCCAAACGCCGCTCGTCAAAGGCTGAGTCGCATTTGCCGCCCGCGCCCAAGCGAAAACCTGCGGCAGAAGTTTGTCAACGAGTTCGATTTTGTTCAGCGGGTCTTGCTTGGCGTAATCGTTGCCGTTGCGATTGTCCGGTTCGTTCCAAACGTCCCAGGAATTTATGCGTTTGTCTTTTGCAAAGCTGCCGACAACATCTTTGACGTATTTTTCCAGCCGCGCGTATTCCGCCGGATTTGATAAAGCCTTCGCGCCCGGCGACTGCACCCAGCCGGAATTATGCACGCCCGGACGCGGCGCACGCTGTTTGCCAATCATCGGATTCGGGTCCCAAACCGAATCGAACAGCACGAGCATCGGTTTGATTCGGTGTTTATCGCATATTGCCAGAAATACATCGAGCCGTTTTTTAAAGCCTTGCGCGTCCTGTTTATACGCCAAATCGTGCAGAAAAACGCGCATTGTCGTCATTCCCAAACTTTCCGCCCAGCCGAGTTCGAGATCAATCCGCTTGGCGTCGAAAGTATCGGCTTGCCACATTTCAAGCTCGTTAATCGCGCTTGCCGGAACGTAATTCGAGCCGACCAGATACGGTTGCGTCGCATACCAATCGCTCGCCTGCTTTTCCGTCCAACGCGGCGCGGCGTGCGCGGCGAAACAAAATAATAAAAGAAGGGCGAACGCTTGCGGGATTTTTCGGGTTTTAGACATAAATTTTTGTAAAATCAATTAATAATTATTGAAAGTCGCTATTTCGTGCTTGAATTCAATGACTTGTCTGAGGCGTCAAATTTTTCAAGAACTGCTTTCATTTTCTCTAGCCTATCAACTCTTTCTTCAGCAAAATCTTCCCAATTTTCAATCATTGTCGATAGTAACTGTCTTTCGATTGCTAACAATGCGCGGCGTTTTGGTTCTGCATCAACCTTTCCTTCAATTAGCAACTGTCCAAATGCCAGCGCAATTACGGATTCGTCTCGAAGTCTAAAACTAAATTCGTCTTCTTTCCATAATTGTTGTGCTTCGTTAGAATCCGTAACATTCCAAAAATCATTTGTAACTTCCCATTGCTCAAGAAGTTGGTTAAGAAATTCGATTGGGTTTGCAGTCGGATGTTGTTCGCGCCACTCTCGAAAATCCGCTAAAGTATCCGCCCCTGTGTCATTTCCAAACGGCGAGTTGTCATCAGCACAGTCCCAATAAAATTCGTCCGTTAAAATTGCGACAGCATTTGGATGGCTGTTATTAGGCGATAACTCCCAAAACTCTTCATCGTCAAAATTACTCATTTCTCAATTTCACCACGAATTTCTCAATGCGATTTCGGACGCTGCAAATAAACGACGAAGATGATAATCGCGGCTTTTATCACGAGCGAATAGGAAAACTTGATGCCGTTCATATTGAAGCTCGTTGTGATGATTTGCATAATCAGCGCGCCGATAACCGTGCCGATGACGGTTGCGCGTCCGCCCGTTAAAGCTGTTCCGCCGACGACCGTCGCGGCGATGGCGTCGAGTTCGATGTTCTGCCCGACCTGCGAAGCGTCGGACGCGCCGAGTTTTGCCGTGTAAACCAGACCAGCGATTCCGGCGAGCAAACCGCTTAACGCGTAAACCATAATTTTCGTGCGGTTGACCGAAATTCCCGACAGCCGCGCGGCGTTTTCGTTGCCGCCGACGGCGATGACGTGCCGCCCGAAAATCGTCGCGCGCAGAATGAAAATCGCTAAAGCGACAATCAAAACCATTATCAAAATCGGCATCGGCAGCACGCCGCCAATCGAGCCTTTGCCGAAAAATTCAAAAGTATCGTTTGAAAACGGAATAAGCTGCCCGCCGTTGCTGATAACCTGCGCGACGCCGCGACCGGCAATCAGGAGCGCGAGCGTAACGATAATCGGCTGAATCTTAAAAGTCGAAATCAACCAGCCGCTGAACGCGCCGATTAAAGTAACCACAATTAATGCTGCCGCAATCGCCGGAAACGCTCCGTAATCGAGTGAAATCGCCGCCACCGCCGACGCAATCGCCATCAGAGAGCCGACCGACAAATCAATCCCGCCCGTCGCAATGACAAAAGTCATCCCGATTGCCACCAGCATCGTCGGCGTAACCTGCACGAGAATGTTGCTGAAATTATTGATGTCGGCGAAATTCGGCGTCAGAAAGACGTTTGCCAAAACGAGAAGGACGAGCGCTGCCGCCGCTCCGTAAGTCGGTGCATAATCCGCAAAACTCAAATTTGCGCGTTTCGCCGCCGGTTGTGTGATTGCTTCAGCCATATAAATCAATTATTAGCCGCGGATTAACGCGGATGACGCGGTTAAGAATTTGATTTTAGACAAATTCAAGATAAAAGATTTTCAACTAACGATTTTTCATTCGACGGTTGTTTCTTTCGATGATTGTCGAACGCTAATCTTTTGAACTCGGGACGTTGCCCAAAATTTAGTAAAAGACCGACTTCAATTTCAGTTGCTCGCAAATAATTTAACAATTGCGCTTGATGAGATTCATCAAGACTGCGGACTGCTTTCAATTCAAGTATCACATTATTTTCCACCAACAAATCAGCGGCAAAATCACCGATTTTCTGTCCGCGAAACCAAACCGGAACTGGAACTTGCCGGGCGACTTTCAAATCTTTTCCTTCTAACGCCATCTTTAAAGCTGTTTCATAAACCGATTCTAAAAATCCAAAACCAAGTTCGTTATAAACTTCGTAAAAAGTTCCGATAATTTTGTCGGTCAATTCACGATGTTTTAACGATTCGTTCATTTTTATTTGCCCCGTTTTTATTAGCCGCGGATTAGCGCGGATGACGCGGATTAAATCAAAGACAGATAAAACAATAAAAATTAAATCGGCTTCTTCTTATCCGCGTCATCCGCGCTAATCCGCGGCTAAAAATTCTTCCTCTTTAATTCGTCTCCGCCATCGCGTTGATAATTCCGTCCTGCGAAATCTCCGCGCCGCGCAGTTCCGCCGCGCATTCGCCGTCGCGCATTACGACTATGCGGTCGCTGCCTTCGACGAGTTCTTCGAGTTCGGATGAAATCATAAGGACGCCCAAGCCTTCGTCGGCGAGTTCGTTTATCAGACTTTGAATTTCGCCTTTCGCGCCGATGTCTATGCCGCGCGTCGGCTCGTCCAAAATCAAAAACTTCGGATTTTTGCACAGCCATCGCGCGAGCAAAACTTTCTGCTGATTGCCGCCGGAAAGCTCGCGGATTTTCTGTTCGCTGCTCGACGCTTTGATGCCGAGACGCTGCATAAACTTGTCAACGATTTCGTTTTGTTTGGCGCGTGAAACGACGCCCAAATTCGTCAGCGCGGGCAGCGCGGCGAGCGTCATATTTTCGCGCACAGACCATTCGGGAACGATGCCTTCGGCTTTCCGGTCTTCTGATAAAAACGCGATTCCCGCTTTTATCGCGTCGTTCGGCGAGCGCAGTTTTAATTCTTTTCCTTCAAATTCAATTCTGCCTTTATCAATCGCGTCCGCGCCGAAAACCGCTCGCGCAACTTCCGTCCGACCGCTTCCAAGAAGTCCAGCCATTCCGAGAATTTCGCCGCGTCCGGCTTTGAGCGAAACGTTTTTCAAACGCCTTCCGCGCGTTAGATTTTCGGTTTGAAGAAGCGTTTCGGCTGTTTCCGAATGGTGTTCTCCAAAAGCGGTCGCGCCTTTTTTCTCCAAATCTTCGCGCTGTTTGCCAAGCATCAAACAAACAAGGTCAATGCGTTCGAGACCGGCAAGCTCGCGCGTGGCGATAAATTTCCCGTCGCGCAAAACCGTTACCTTATCGCACACGGCGTAAAGTTCGTCGAAGCGGTGTGAAATATATACAATTCCCGTTCCCTGTGCTTTTAAGCGACGAATCACGTCGTAAAGAAGTCCGACTTCGCGCTCGGTCAAAGAACTCGTCGGCTCGTCCAATACGAGAATTTTCGCGCCCAGAGAAACGCCGCGAGCAATTGCGATCATCTGCCGCGAAGCGATATTCAGACTTCCCAAAACCGATTTCGGATCAATCTGCAAACCTAAATTGTGCAAAACTTCGCTTGCTTCTCGATACATTCGCGCCCAATCAATCAAACCGACGCGGCGCGGCTCGCGCCCCAGAAAAATATTTTCGGCGACGGTGCGAAACATCAACAAATTTACTTCCTGATAAACGGCGACGACTCCGGCGCGCTGCGCGTCTTGCGGCGTGCGAAAATTCACTGCATTGCCTTCGAGAAACATCTCGCCGCCGTCGCGGTTATACGCGCCGGTCATAACTTTAATCAGCGTCGATTTTCCCGCGCCGTTTTCGCCGACAAGCGAATGAACTTCGCCTCGTTCGAGCGTAAAATTCACATCGTCGAGCGCAACCACGCCGGAGAAAACCTTTCTGATATTCTGCATCCGCAAAAGCGATTCGTTATTCATAAATTTTTAGCCGCGGATTAACGCGGATGACGCGGATAAGAAATAAAGCAGATTTTTTGTTGAATTAATTTTTCTTCGGTTTTAATCCGCGTCATCCGCGTTAATCCGCGGCAAAATTATTCTTTAATACGCCTCGTTTACAAACTGCGCCGCGTTTGAAGCGTCGAAAAATCTATCTTCGTTGATGATTTGCGCGGGCAGTTTTTCGCCTTTCCAGAATTTTTCGAGCGTGTCGAAAGCGATTGGACCAAAGCGCGGATTACATTCGACCGTCGCGTTCATATCGCCCGCGATAATCGCCTGCAAAGCCGACTTTTGTCCGTCAACCGAAACGACCATCACGTCTTTGCCCGGATTCATATTGGCGGCTTTCAAAGCGGCAATCGCGCCCAGAGCCATTTCGTCGTTATGCGCGTAAACAGCGGTGATTTCCTTGCCTTTTGCCTGAATGATGTTTTCCATCACCTGTTGACCTTTGGCGCGATTAAAATCCGCATCCTGAGAAGCGATGATTTTCATATCGGGACTTTTTGATATTGCGTCCATAAAACCTTTGCTGCGGTCGTTGGCAACCGATGAGCCGGTCGTGCCTTTCAGCTCGACGATTCCGGCTTTTCCGTTTGTTTGTTTTGCCAGCCATTCGCCCGCGCGTTGTCCTTCTTTGACAAAATCGGATTTGATAACCGTGACAAAATCCGTTCCGGCTGTTCCGTTTGCTTCGCGGTCAATCAAAATTACGGGAATATTCGCCGCTTTCGCCGATTGAAACGACGAAGAAAATCCTTCGGCTTCACGCGGCGCGAGAAAAATCGCCGAAACTTTACGCGCTATTAAATCTTCCACGTCAGAAACTTGTTTGGGCGTTTTCCCTTGCGCGTTAGTTGTAACAAATTCGTATTTATCGGCGCGTTTAGCCGCCTCGTCCTTCATACTATTGCTTTCGGCAATACGCCACGGTCCATCTGTTTCCGTCTGCGCGAAAGCGACTGTTTTTTTGGCGCTGCCGCCTTCGCCCGTTGTCGCGCCGCCCGCCGGTTTGCGATTGCAGCCGGCAAAAGCAATTGCGAAAAGCAACATCAAAACCAAAACGCTTCGATATTTCAATAAAAAGTTCATAATTTATTATCACTCCAAAACTGTCTGTTTGTTAGTTATTTAGCCGTCGGTTCAATTCGCAAAAACCCGAAACGCGCCGAGGCGTTTTCCGCGCCGCCAACTGTCAACGCGACTCTCACTCCTCTGTCCCACGGCGGCAAATAATCGCCGTTCTGTTCGTTTCCAACCGATTGAAAAGTTTTGCCGTCACGACTGACTGCAAAGCTGTAGAAAATTCCGTCACGCGCCGTCAATCTCAAATAAATTTGATTGCCTGTCGGCGCGTCCGTTGTCGAAAGCGCGCGATGATTATTTCTCTCGCGTCGCCAGACGACGATTTTGCCGTTTTGCACGCCGAAACCGAGCGCATTTTCATTGTCGCCGTATGCGGCAATTCCGGCAATCGCGCCGTTTTTTATGCTGCTCGCGTCAATCATCGTCGTCGCCGTATAGCTTCCGACAGTCGTCCAGTAAGCCATAATCGCGCCAATCGGATTCGAGCTTTGCGCGGCATTCGGCGCGAGTTCCAAAAAGCCGTTATTGATTCGATAAACGGGAACGTTGTTTTGCTGCCACTGCCAGCCGAAACGCAGATTCGGCGTGTTGAAATCGTCGAAAAATTTGTATTCTTCCCCGCGTTCGGCAATTTTCAGTGGCGACGGCGCGCCTTTACTCGGACCTTTTCCGTGGTTGATTGTTGCCCAGCCGTCGCGTGTCCAATTCACTTCGTCAATTAGCGCTTGCCGCCCGACATAGTTCGTATCTTTCGGGTCGTAAGCGTGATACATCATAAACGTCCGCCCGTCCTCAAGCGTTACCGCCGAGCCGTGTCCCGGACAATTGAAATTTTCGTTGCCTTTCAAAACCGGATTTTCCGGCGATTTTTCCCACGCGCCCAAAAGTGTTTTCGACCGCGCCACGCCCATCGCGTAATTGCAGCCGCGACCACAGCAGGCATTAGCCGAATAAAACAAATAAAAATAATCTCCCTTCCGCATTATAAACGGACCTTCGACGAGATTTCCTTCCCAAGTTTCGGGGTCATTGTGCAAAATCTCGCGGCGTTCGCCAATCATTTTGAAATTATTTTCGTCCATCTGCTGCGCCCAAATCGAAGTCGGTTTCCCGACGCTGTTGCTGTCTTCTTTCCAGACGACGAATAATTTGCCGCTCTCATCTCGAATCGGAAAAGCGTCAATCGAGCCGACTTCCTGACAGACGAGCGCGCCGCGGTCGGTATATGGTCCGGTCGGTTTATTGGCGGTCGCAACGGCGATGCAAAGATTTCCGCCAACTTTATGCCCGACATAAAAAACGTAAAACTTGCCGTTTTCCTGCCAGATTTCCGGCGCCCAGTAATTACCGTTTGACCATTCGGGTCTGCGGGGAAAAACATTGCCGACGATTTCCCAGTTGACCAAATCGCGCGAATGAAGAATCGGAAATTCCGGCGACCATTCGGAAGATGTTGCAGTTGCGTAAAAATCACGTCCGACGCGAATCACCGACGGGTCTGGAAAATCGCCCGCCTGTACGGGATTTTTGTAACTTGAGGCTTTCTGTGCAAAAAGCGGCGTGGTCAAACCGAACAGCAAAACCAACAGCACGCCGATTTGTTTGCAGTAAAATTTCTGTTTAATCAATATCATATTAAAATTTCCGTAAAATTTTAGAAATGTTTTCTCTTGGACTTCTAAACAAACTCAACCTTAGTTTTTCCAATTCGCCGCGCCCTTTCTTTTTTCAACTTCTTAACACGCGCCGGAGAAGTTGACTGCCTGACGACGAGATGCGTCGAAATCGAAAGCTCGATTCCGTGCTGCGTCGGGCTTGAAAGCGTTTTCATCAAGGCTTCGACTGCCATTCGCCCGAGTTCACCGCGCGGCAGATTGACAGTTGTCAGCGCCGGTTCGGTCAAGGACGCAAAATCAATATCGTCAAAACCGATAACTGAAATATCCTGTGGAATACTCAAACCTGCGGAGCGAAACTCGCTTATTGCGCCAAACGCCGTTAAATCATTTGCGGCAATAACGGCGGTTGGTAAATCGTCGCCGATCAAAATTTCCGCAGCCGAACGTCTTCCGCCTTCGACCTTAAAATCACCTTGATAAATTTGCTCTTTTGTATTGGGCAAAACAACTTGCATTGTTTGACGAAAAGCCTCAAGCCGTCGTCTCGCCGAGCGCAGATGCGGCGGTCCGCCGATAAAAGCGATGTCTTGATGCCCGAGTTCGACCAGATGCAGAATCGCCTGTTTGATTCCTTCGTCATAACGAACGCGCAAATTGCTCATATGCAGCCCGGCTTCGCCCGAATCAAGGAAAACAACCGACACTTCACGCCTTGCAAGCTCATCAATAAGAGATTTGTCCATCTCCGAAGTCATTAGCGCGACGCCTGCAACTTTTCGCTCGATAAACCTTTGGACATAATGCGACGTGCGCTCGGCTTCGTAATTCGTGTTTGACAAAACCACGTCGTAGCCGTGTTCGTAAGCCGCCGTTTCAATAGCCATAACGAGTTCGGGGAAAAACGGATTCGAGATGTCCGATATAACAAGTCCCAAAATTTTACTGCTTCCCGAAGCCAGGCTGCGCGCGTGTGCGTTCGGATAATAACGACATTCTGCAATCGCCTGCTCGACGCGGGCGCGAACCTCGTCTGATACAAACCTCGTTTTATTGATGACGTGCGAAACCGTCGCGGTTGAAACTCCGGCTTCGCGGGCGACATCCTTGATGCTGCTCATCGAAATATATATTCAAGTTTTCAATTTCGGTCTAAAATTTATTTGTTACTATAACTCATTCGCCGGATTTATATTTCTGCCGCTACTTGCGGCGGTTTACATACGGCGCGATGCGTGTTTCCTTCGTCGGCGCGTCCATTTCCGGTCTAACCCAGCCGTCGCTGCCGTAAACCAGACGATTCATCAGCATCACGCGCCCCCGATTTCGGTCGTTCGGATGATAGGCGTGATAGACAATCCAATCATTTTGGCGGTCGTCACGAATTACTGAATTATGACCGGGACCAAGCCATTTGTCGTTTCCTTTAATAATCACGCCGTTGTTTTCCGGGAAAATCTCAAACGGTCCGGCGGCGTTTCTCGAACGCGCGACCATAACGGCGTAATGTGCGTTCGTGCAGCAATCGTCGCCGGAGAAAAACAGATAATAATAACCGTTGCGAAAAGTCAGCCACGAGCCTTCGACCAAGTTGCGATAATTCGCCGGATTTGAATCGCTGATTGGAAATATCAAGTTTACGGCTTGCGAGTCGGGCGCAAAATCAAGCCGATTTGCGGCGAGTTCCTGAACCCGAATCGGCTCGAAACCGCTTCCCCAGTAAAGATAATGTTTGCCGCTTGCCGGGTCGTCAAATTCCATCGGGTCTATATTGACAAAACCGCTGCCGCATTTGAGTGGCGCGCCTTTATCGGTAAAAGGTCCCGCCGGATTTGTCGCGGTTGCCACCGCCAGACACAAACCGTTTCGAGTATTCGGGTCAGCCGAATAATACATATAATACGTGCCGCCTGCTTCGGTAACGTGCGGCGCCCAGAAATTCTGCGTTTGATTTGCCCAGGCGGGTTTGACCGGCAAAGCGTCGCCGAGACGCGCCCAATGCACTAGATCGCTTGAGCGAGAAACTTGCAGATTTATCGAAACGCCGCCCGAAAAGGTTTGTGTGGCATAAGCGTAAAAATATCCGTCGGAAGCGCGAATGACGGTCGGGTCTGGAAAATCCGAATCAAAAATCGGATTTTCAAAGAGCGGAATTTTCCGGTTTGAAAGCGTCTGCGCTTGACCGAATGCCGCAGCGTTGGCGAACAAAACCGCCAGCATCAAAATCAAAATCCGAAGTTTGTTTTTATAAAGCATAAAATCTTGCTTAACGGCGCGATGCTAAAAACCTTTCGCTTGCTTTAAGACAACCAACTAATTTATTTCAACCCAAGCTAATCCGACTTTGGCGTGATGATTTTCACCGCATCCCAATTATTTTCCGACGAGCCAAAGCCATAAAGCATCACGCGAAACGATTTCGGCATATTTTTTACGGTCGCTTTTAAAGCAGGCTGCGCGTCCTGCTGCGCGCCTTTTGCATCGTTAAGAAAAAAGGTGAATTCGTCGCCTTTGCGCCCGACGAGCAGAACCGGATTTTTCATTTTTGTGCCGAGTTTGCGGTTGTCGAGTTGCTCGCCGCGCCCGTCGACGACCGACCACGCTTCGAGCGTTCCGTCGCTCGTAAAAATCCATTCAATGCGGTTGCGTCCCGCGCTGTCGAATAAAATCGTCAAAGTTGCAAAGCCGCGCTTTGAACTGTCGCCGCCCGCGTCCGGAAACGCCGCGCCGACTTTTGCCACGCGCCCTTCGACCAGAAAACGGTCGCCGGAAAACGATTCTTTCGTGCGAATTCCGGCGCGCGTTCCGTTTGCGCTGCGGATTTTCACCTCGCCGTCTTTGACTTCGAGTTTGCCGCCCGCACCGCCTTCAAAAGTAAATTTTTCCCACTTCTTTTCGTCCAGCTTGTCGCCTGAAAAATCGTCGCTCCATTCGACTAGCTGCGGCGCGGGCGATTGCTGCTGTTGCGGCGTCGCGGAAGGCTGCTGCGCGCTTGCCGCTGCTGCGAGAAAAAAGATTGCCACGAATAATAAAACTGCTGATTTTTTCATTGCATTTCCCGTAAAATTAAAATTTAACATTAGCAAGTCTGCGAACAAGTTCGCGGCGGTCTGCTTCGGTCTGCGTTTTTTCAAGCTCGCTCAACTCTTTAAATTTTGCCAGCGCCGCGCGCGATTCATCCGTTCGTTTTAACCTGACATAAACTTGTCCGAGCTGATAAAAAGCCTCCGCGCGATTAGGCTGCAGCCGAATGGTTTTCTCTAACTCCGCTGCGGCTTCCGCAAAACGTTTTTCGCGCACGTAAAGTCTACCGAGAGACAAATGTGCGGCTGCAAGTGCGGCATCCAATTCAATCGCTCGACGCAGATGTTTTTCAACCTGTTCGTCGTTAATCACCGGATTTTTCAACAGCGTATCGGCGAGCAAATAATGCAGAACCGCATTTTTATCATCAAGCGCAAGAGCGCGTTCGTAATTAGATACGGCTTTGTTTAATTCTCCCGTCTCGTCGTCGATAGCGGCAAGATACGCGATTGCCGGAATCAGTTTCGGCTCAAACTCCAACGCTTTTTCGAGGCTTTGCCGAGCGTCAGCCGTTTTGCTGTCATTAAACTGCGCGATGCCTAAAGCAAGCCACAACCGTGCCGAACGCGGAAACTCTTTTATAGATTCTTTCAATCGAATCACAGCCGCCACCGGAGCTTTGGTGTCAATAAGCAGCAACCCGTATCGAAAACGATACTGTTCGTTGCGCGTGTCGCGGTCGATTGCCAGACGCATCACCGGAATTGCATTTTCATAAAAACCGCCGATTTCATAAACATTGGCGAGCGCGGCGTAAATTTTCGCGTCGTCAATGCCGCGCGCCACCGCCGATTCGAGCGTTCGCCCCGCGCTTTTAATGTCTTTTCGTTCCAAATACGCGCGCGATAATAAAATGATAGCGTTTGCGTCGTTCGGAGCGGCGGCGAGCGCGGCTTCGAGTTCGTCTGACGCTTCGACTGTCAAACCGCTTTCAAGAAGCGCCGCGCCTAATTCGATTCGCGCCTGCGAAGGTCGAGCCGAATCTTTAGCTAGAATTTCGTATTGCTGAAAATCTCGTTTGGCGCGTTCCGCGTCATTCAGGCGCAAAGCGATAACGACCAAAGCACGCGCAACTTCAACATCCGGCGCGACGGCAAACGCTTTCTCAAACAATTTTTGCGCCTTCTGTAAATTCGCCGCAGTTCCTTTTGCAAAATAAATCTGCGCCAAATTTATCTGCGCGCTCGGCTGATTCGGATTTATTGCCAGCGATGCTTCAAATTCTCCGGCGGCTTCGGCGGTGCGCCCGCGCCGGAATAAAATCGCGCCGTAATTATTGCGCGCCTCCGGCGATTTCGGCTGCAGTCGGGCAGCGGTCGCAAAATACTTTTCCGCCGAGGGCAAATCGTTTTGACGGTCGGCTAGCGCGCCCGCCAAAGTCTGTGTCTTTGCATTGCGCGGCGCAACGGACAGAAGTTTTTGTAAAAGTATTTTTGCGCGATTGAAATCATTTAACGAGATTGCTTCTCCGGCTTCGTTTAATAATTTTTCGGTTGTGCTAGTTGTTTGTGCCGAATTTGTAATCGAGCCGAAACACAATAAAAGGAGAGTCGATATTAAACTGATAATTTTTTGTCGAGAAAAAATCATAAACAAAAGAAATATCGTTTAGATTGCAAGACGCGGACGGGTTTTACCCATTCCGCGTCTTGCATTTTAAGCCATGCGATACGAGCTAGAAAATAAGTCTAGCGCGAAATTGAATGGCTCGATTTGTGCCGGGACTAATACGCCCTATGAAGCCTTCCGCACCGAAGTTTGAATTGTTACGATTGATTCCGTTGGAACTTCCCGCAGCCTGCTGTCCGAGAAAAGTGTCGGGCGGCAGATACAAAACCTGGTTAAAGACATTAAAAAATTCCGCGCCGAGTTCAAGAGCGACTGTTTCGGTAATGCGCGTCTTCTTCAAGATATTCATATCCGCCGTGAAATATCGGTCGGAGCGGAAATCCGTATTAACCAGCGGCGCCGTGCCGAAGAATCTCGTCGGGTCGGCGTAATAAGCCGTATAAGCCGGATTAATCGCTCCGTTGACAAGAAACGCAGGCGCAGCGTTGTAATCCGGCGGAGCGGAAAAAGCAGCCGGATTGAGAATAAGGAATCTGCCGGGAACGCCCGGAACGGCGACGCGCTGACTGGCTCCTATCGGCTGTCCGGTCAAGTTCGGGCGCAGTCTGCCGAAAATTCCGGCAAGTTCCAAAAAGCCGCCGCCCGGTATGGCAGACGAGTTAGAGTTAGGGTCTGGATCAAGCGAGAAAACGAGCGGCGTTCCCTGTTGAATACGGAAAATACCGGAAATCTGGAAGCCGCCGAAAATTTTGTCAACGAAACCGCCGTTGTTCAAGAATTTTTTTCCTTTGCCGAACGGCAGTTCAGCCAAGAAATTGGTTACGAAAATATTCGGCGAATTGGTCGGCGAAATCGTTTTCAGAGCTTTGCGGTCATACGGATTCTGCAAAACTCCGTCGAGCGGCGAGCCGCCGAGAATATCTTCAGAAGCGTTCGTGATAAGACGCGACAGCGTGTATGACGCGCCGAATTGGAAGCCTTGTGCAAAGCGGCGGTCAACTTTGATTTGCATCGCGTTGTAAGTAGCTTCGCCTTCGCTTTCTAAAATGTCGGTAATACGCCCGTATTGCGGGAACGGTCTGATAGCCTGCGCGACGTTTCCGCCGAAACCGGGATACACCGCGTTGCCGTTTGCCGGAATCGTAACGCCGATGCTCGTCGCGTAGGCGCGCTGCGCGGCTGTTACCGCGTTAATATCAGTCCGCAAAATCTCGTTGCCGAGTTTCAATTGATTGAGCGAGAGCGCGTTCGGTCGTCCGAAATTAGAGCGCAGACGGTCGGCGCGATGTCCGATATAACCGATTGAAGCCACTAAGCGGTACGGCAATTCGCGCTGTAAGTCAATCGTGTATTGCAATGTTCGTCCGGTTCGGAAACCGTGTTCAAACTGACCGAACGCGAGAATCGGAACGCCCAAGTTGCCGACAAACTGACTGTTTGGGTCGGTCGCCGGAATCGCCGGAAAACTCGATAAAAAGAAACGCGCGTTGCGTCCAGCCGGAGTAAATAATTGTCCGGTCGTATTGTAACCGATTGTGCCGGTATTGATGTCGCCGCCGCCGTTCGTGCCGTAAAGAACCGGCGCGTAGTAAAACCCGATGCCGCCGCGTATGACGGTTTTGCTGTTTAAGGCGTATGCTGCGCCGAGCCGCGGACCGATATTGGATTTGTCGTTTTTGGCAAGAGTCCGCTGCGCTGCGGTCAAGCCGCTTTGTCCGCCAGCACCGACTAGCGCGCCTAGTCTGCCGCCCGCTTGCGGGTTCGGAGCAGTCGGAACAAAACCACGAAAACGGTCGTGCGCTTCGGTTCTAAGTCCGGGCAAATCGTAACGAAGCCCGACGTTGACCGTCAGTTTTTGCGAAACTTTAATGTCGTCTTGAATAAAATAGCCTTGCGTCAACTGCCGGAAAGCCGGGTCAATCGAATTGTTTGAGTTAAAGGCAAATTCCGTCGCTCCGGTAATTAAACTAGCAATCGGGTAACCACAATCGCCGCACGCATCCGAAGCCGTCTGGTCGTTGCGGAAGTTGAACGAGCCGCCCGGATCGATTTTTTGCCGCACGTTAAACTGCGAACTGCGAACGTCCGCGCCCAACTTAAAGGCGTTTCTTCCTCTGATATACGTAACGAAGTCAGAAAATTCGAGCGTCGCGTCCTTAATTCGGTCGGTGAAAAATGACGAGCCAATATTAATTACGTTGCGCGGGTCATTTGAGCCGTAACCGGGAAAGCCAATACGCGGGAAAGCTGCGTTTTGCGTCGCGCTCGCCGGAATACCGAGCGAAGAAGTATCAAACGGGTCGGTCGTGTTGCGATTGGCAACATCGAAAAACGTATAGCCGAGATTAAAATGATTTAGCAAAGTCGGTGTAATATTGTAGTCGTATTGAATACGCCCAATATTTGATTTGAAATTCTGTTGGAAAATGTCTTGGTTTGTAAAAGGCAGCGGAAGAATCGGAATTCCGACAACTCTGTCGGTTTTGCGGCGCGAAAAACTGAACGACAAACGTTGTTTGGTTGTCAAAACGAAATCGGTTTTGATTGTATATTGATTAGTATCGACGGGCTGCAGACCTTGCGCGTCGTAGTTTTGAAAAATGCCGGGACGAGTCGGCACGGGAAATCTTTGCAGAATTGCCAATCCAGCCGGGTCGATTGCCGATTGCGGAATTATGTTGCCTGCAAAGGGCGTGCGCGTGGCGGAAGGTTGGCGCGGGTCATAAATTAATACAGGTCTTCCGCCGTTGATTCTTTGAACGTTCGGGTCGGCGGTATTGAGCAGTTCGCTAAAATCGCCGCTTCGCATTTTGAGCGTCGGGACGGTTACCAGCGTATTTTGTCCCAATCTCAAGCGATAACCTTCATAATGGAAAAAGAAAAAGGCGCGGTCTTTCAATTTGCGAAACATCCCGCCGGGCGTGCCTTCGCCGAAATTGGGAACGTAAATCGGACCGCCGACGTTAAAGCCGTAGTTGTTTCGATTGTCGCGGTTGCGCGGCAGACCGTTGGCGTTGTTGAATATGTCGTTGGCGTCAAATTTTTCGTTTCGCACGTAGTCGTATGCTTCGCCGTGAAAATCGTTGCCGCCGGACTTTATCGTGAAGTTGACGACGCCGCCCGATGAATTTCCGAATTCAGCCGAATACGAACTGGTCGAAATCGTCAATTCCTGAAAAGCATTCGGACTCGGCGCGACTTCGCTGAAAAACGTGCCGTTCTGCTGACGCCGCGCCGCCGCGCCGTCAACTAAAATCTCCGTGCCGGAGGCTTGCCCGCCGCTGACCTTGAATTTTGAAGTATTGTTGCTGCCGTCCGACTGAGCCGAGGTTACGTTGCTGTCCAAGAAAATAAAAGAGAGCGGCGAGCGTCCTTCGGTTTCGCCGCCGACCAGCAGCGGCAGTTCTCTGACCTGCTTCTCGGTAACATTCGATTGGCGAACGGGCGTGTCGGTATTGAGGGTGACGGCTTCGGCGTTGACTGTAACAACATTTCCGGTAACTTCGCCGATTTCCAATTTGATTTCAAGCGATTGGGTTCCCTGAACATCAACTTTAACGTTATCAATACTGGTGCGCTTAAATCCCGCGACTTCGACGGAAACTTGATAAAGTCCGGCTTTAAGTTCGGGAAGAACGAAAATTCCGGTGTCGCCGGTCGTCGTCTCCCGCGTATCTCCTCTTTCAACGCTGGTTGCCACGACTCTTGCACCGGAAACAACCGATCCGCTCGGGTCTAACACCGTTCCGCGAATCGTTCCGCGGTCGCTTTGAGCCGAAACAAATCCGGCGCAAAACGTGGATAGCACGAACAATACAGCGGCGAACAATTTAAAAGACTTCATATTCGACTCCTCTTTCAATTAATCAAAAGTTTTTAATAAAAATAGCGGGAAAACGTAAACACTTATCGGCAAATACAGTTAGGCACTGTTGAACTAAAACAGGCGGCTGTCGAAAAGTATCGGTCGTAAATCTTCGTTCATTTGTCAAAAATTTACTTCTTAATACAGGTAATCGTTTGCGTAAGCGTTTAACTAAGTGCTTATATACTAATTACAACTTTTTATTCTGTCAACGGATTTTTGGAAAAATCATTCAAAAAAAGTAAAATATCAAAATTCGCTTGTCGGCATTTTACCGTGTAAATAAATTAAATTATATAAAGACGCGAGGCAGGCGATTTAAATTTATAAATAATGATTTACCGTTCGGCAAAAATTTTAGTTCTCGTCCTACTTTTTGTTTTCAGTATGGGGGCGCAAACTCCGACTCCGCCCGTGCAAACCGGAAAATCGTATTCGTCCGGCGAAATTCAGCGCCCCGCAACGACCGCGCCGCAATTTCCTTCGCCCGTAACTTTTACGGACATTTCGGCGCAGACAGGAATCAACTTTAAACACAATGCTTCGCCGACTTCGCAAAAGTATCTGCCGGAAACGATGAGCGCGGGCGTGGCGATGTTTGATTACGACGGCGACGGGCGAATGGATTTGTTTTTTACAAACGGCGCGCTCATTACAGACCCGATGCCGAAGGGCAAAACAACGGAAAAGACAGATGCGAAGTTCTGGAATCGGCTTTATCGTCAAAAACCGGACGGAACTTTCGAGGACGTAACCGAAAAAGCCGGAGTCAAAGGCGAAGGTTACAGTTTTGGCGCGGCGGTCGGCGATTACGATAAAGACGGTTTTGCAGATTTGTTCGTAACGCGCTACGGCGGCGCGACGCTTTATCACAATAACGGCAATGGCACTTTTACCGACGTCTCGAAAAAAGTCGGCATCAACGTTGACGGATGGGCGACGAGCGCGGGATTTTTCGATTACGACAAAGACGGTCGGCTCGATTTGTTCGTCGCGCGCTACGTCGAGTGGGATTTTGAAAAGGGTGCGATTTTTTGCGGCGACACTCGTCCCGGCTATCGCGCTTATTGCCACCCGGACAATTTTAAAAGCTCAACTTCGCTGCTTTTTCATCAGAAAACGGACGGAACGTTTGAAAACACGAGCGAGAAAAGCGGCATCGCGCAATCGAAAGGAAAGGCGCTGGGCGTTGCGTTCGCCGATTTTGACGGTGATGGCTGGACGGATATTTTTGTGGCGAATGACAACATAGAACAACAACTTTTCCGCAACAAAGGCGACGGCACATTTGAAGATTTGGCGTTGCCTGCCGGTGTCGCTTTTGACGAAAAAGGCAGACGTTTTGCCGGAATGGGCGCTGATGTTGCCGATTATGACGGCGACGGCAAACCGGACGTAATCGTTACCGCGCTCTCGAACGAAACTTATCCGCTTTACCGGAACGCGGGCGATTTTGTTTTCGATTACGTTACGCAATCGAGCGGCGTCGCGCAGATTTCTATTTTAGGCGCGGGCTGGGGAATTAAATTTATAGATGCCGACAACGACGGGCGGCGCGATATTTTTGTCGCGCAGAGCCACGTTCTCGACACGATTGAAAAAACGACGACGTTTCTAAAATACAAACAAACGCCGCTTCTGATGCGAAATACTGAAAAAGGTTTTCAAAACGTCTCGTTTGCGGCAGGTGAAATTTTTCAAACCGATTTATCAGCGCGCGGAATGGCGTGCGGCGACCTCGACAACGACGGCGACACCGATATTGTTATCGCGCAGACCGACGGCACGCCGGTTATATTGCGAAATAACGGAACGAAAAATCACTGGATTGGAATTGACCTGCGCGGAGTAAATTCCGCGCCGAATGGCGAAGGCTCGCGCGTTGTCGTTACCGATGCAACGGGAAAGAAACAGATTTTCGACGCTTCAAACGCGGGCAGTTATCTATCGGCAAACGATTCGCGTATTATCGTCGGTTTAGGAGAAACAAAAGCCGTTAAATCAATCGAAGTCCGATGGTCGAGCGGAAAAATTCAGAAACTCGACAATCCCGAAATAGACCGCTACGTTACGATTAAAGAAAAGTAGTTTTGGAGATTTATATTTAGAAAAAATTTGTCAATTTTCTTTTTATTTTTAGGCTTTTGTGATTCTTCAAATCGAAGTCGCGCCGCTTCGTCGGTCAATTCTGTGCGCGGGTTCAGCACATTGTCGGCGACAAGCGAAAATCCGTTACAGTTTAGCTTAAATTTCCCGTTCTCATTTTCCCAAAATCTTTGCGGCAAATTCAAATTCGCCGATAAAACATTGACGAATTCTTCAAGCGTCTGCTTTTCATTTTTCGCTTCGTAAAAAACTTCAATCTGATAAAGTTTGCCGTCGAAAAATCGTAGATACAAAGCGCGGACGTTTGGCAGAAATATGGGCGGCGGCTTAGTAATAAAATTCTGGAAAAATGTGCCTTCGCGCTTAACTTTCAGCTTCAAAGTTTTGCCGAAAACGCTTTTGACCTGCGCGGGCGTCATTCCCAATTTCAAATTGAAAAAAGCGGGTGAATCTGTTAAGCCCAAACTGCACGTTTCCTGCGCGTCGCATGAAATTGCCAAAACCGAAAGCAATAATAAAAGCAATAATAAAAGAACAAATTTTTTCATAAAACCGAAACACCTTCGTCTGGTATAAAGCAAAAATTTACGGCGCGTTTTGTTATTATAAACAAAGTTTGAGAAATTTGATTAAAAACACGCAAACGAGCGCAAAATCGTCGCACCGGATATTCAATTTTCTTTCACTGACGGCAAGCCTGTCTGCGCTGCTGTCGGTTGTTTGGATTATCATTCCCGCGCCTTCATATTACGTTTGGTTGTTTTCCGTTGCGGCAAGCGAATGGAGTCTTGCGTTCGGCGCGCTCGCCATTTTCGGAATTCTCTGCACACTGATTTTCGGATGCGGGAAAATTAAATTTGCGTCGCTGCTGTTCGGCACGACGGCTGTTTTGATTTCTCTATATCCTTTTTTCAGCGCATTCTCGGCGGCGCAAAAGCAAGGCGTTTCGCTTTCGCTGCGGCAATACGCCGGATTTTCTTCAGATAAAGAAGATAACGCGGCTGATAAGCAAACTTTCACTTTTATAACAATTGACGAAAAACTGCTCCAACTTGACCTTTATCTTCCGCCAAACGATTCTGCCGGAAATGGCGCCGGCATTGTCGTCGTTCACGGCGGCTCGTGGAGCGGCGGCGCGCGAAGCGATTTTCCAGAATGGAATCGTTGGCTGGCGCGGCAGGGCTACGCGGTTTTTGACATTGATTACCGAATTGCGCCGCAGCCGAATTATCTGTCTGCGACGGGCGACGTGAAATGCGCGGTCGGCTGGGTTAAACGAAATGCGGCTCGATTTAATATCTCGCCTGACAAAATCGTTCTTTTGGGGCGTTCGGCGGGCGCGCATCTTGCTTTGCTTGCGGCGTATTCGGCGAATGATGCGCGGATTCCGTCAAGCTGTCCAAACCCGGAAATAAATGAAAACGTGCGTGCGGTTGTTTCGTTTTACGCGCCGACCGATTTAATTTGGAGCTTTGACAATCCGGCAAATGAATTTGTAATCGACGGACAAAAAACGCTTTCACAGTTTCTCGGCGGCAGCCCCGACGAATCGAATGAAATACGCCAGCGATTTCTGCTCGCGTCGCCAAATTCACACGTAACCCGCGAAACTCCGCCGACACTGCTGATTCACGGCGGGCAAGACCAACTTATCAAAAGCGAGAATATGAATTTGCTCGCTCGTCAATTAGAACAAGCCGATGTTCCGCACAAAGTTTTATTCGTTTCATATGCCCAACACGGTTTCGATTACAATTTCAACGGCTGGGGGGCGCAAGTCGTTCAACCCGTTTTGTTAGACTTTCTGCACGCAACCGCCAAATAAAGACGGGTAAATTCGATATTAAAAAGACGCCAAACAACTTTGATTTGCGCGTTGTCATCTTCAATACGTCTCGCTTTAAGGTTTTCAGCAATTAACTTTGCAAACTAGCTTGGAGGCGCGATTTTTAGAGATTCGGAATTTATTATGAATATTTCGACAAGAAAAAATATAGTTGCAGCG
This sequence comes from Acidobacteriota bacterium, assembly GCA_030948995.1. Classification (GTDB taxonomy): domain Bacteria; phylum Acidobacteriota; class Blastocatellia; order Pyrinomonadales; family Pyrinomonadaceae. Next base: position 7,439 of record JALYZF010000084.1, on the reverse strand, counting down.
ATGTTGTTTCTACTCGGCATCTTCGGCGTGGCAAGCGGGCAGTCTTACACTGACAATGCGAAACGCCAATCGGCGCGTTCCGACAAATTGACCGGCGGCAAGATTGAAAAAACCATTTTGCGGGCGGGCGAATCCGATTTAAAAATTACGGTCAACGTTCCGGCGTTTCAACTGACGCTCTGGCAAAACGGCAAGGAAGTAAAAACATATTGGGTCGGCGTCGGTATGAAGGATTACCCGATTTTAATCGGGCGGCTAGAAGCGTCAGCCGTCGTTTGGAATCCCGATTGGATTCCGCCTGATAGCGAATGGGTGGCGGGCAGCAAAAAGGTTAAAGCCGGAGAAATCATTCCGCCGACCGACGCGCGTAATCCAGTCGGGAAAATGAAAATCCCGCTCGGCTACGGTTATTTGATTCATCAGGCGAAAGGCGTCGGCGATTTGGGCAGTCTCGTTTCGCACGGCTGCGTGCGGCTGCTCAAATCCGACCTTTTTGATTTGGGCGAAAAAATCGTCGCGGCGCGCTCGCTGCCCGTAACTGCAAAACAAATTGCGGCAGCAAAAACAAACTTGAAAACTTTGCAGGCGGACATTGACCCGACGATTCCCGTCGAGATTACATACGACACGCAGGTTGTCGAAGCCAGACGACTGCACATTTACCCGGACGTTTACGACCGCAACACAAACACGGTCGCAAATTTGCGCGCCGAAATCGAATCGAACGGCGTCGAAACTTCGCACATAAGCGACAAGGAACTCGAAAATATTCTGGCGCGCGCCGTCGGAAAAAAACAATTCGTCGTCAGCCTGCAAAATGTAAAAGCGGGACGCGAAACAAGCGGCGGTCAAATTATGCCGGTCGTGCCGTTCAGCGGCGCGGCGCAGTCAAAATCGAAAACTTCAAATGCCGCGCTGCGTCAATACAGAATTTCACGGTAAGAAATTAGCCACGAACAAACACGAAAGAACACGAAAAATTTATTTAAAGAACTTTCGTGGCTTTTCGTGTTTGTTCGTGGCTAAAATCTTTATCTAACAGGCGATTTTCTCAAATTTTCGGGAATGTATTCCCAGTGCCAAGGCTCGTAAAAATATGGAATGAAGCCGAAGCGTTCGGCGTTTTTGACCAGCCATTTATAAACCGGCGTTTGAATTTGCACGGCGCGATTCTCGTCTTTTGTCGTAACAGGCTCGCCGCCGACGTATAGGTCGAGCGCGCGCCCCGTAAAATGCGGACTGTTAGTGGCAAGTCCGGCGCGACCGGAATTCGGCGATTCACGGCGGAGTTTTGCTTGATACTCGCGCGAGCGAAACGCTGAAACTATCTTCAAAAACTTTTCATCCGTCGCAAGTTCGCCCGTTGTTGTAATTTTAAGATTCAGCGTTTTATCTTTTACCGCCGCCGCAACCATTCGTTTATATGCCGCATAAGTTTCGCGTTCAACTTGCCTGAGTTCGGCATCTCGGATCGGGTCAAAAAAATCTGTCGCGGGTGCAGTTAATAAACGGTCGGGCGATGGGTAATCGCTGTTATTTAAGCGGCGCACCTGCCAGAATTCAATTATTTTGTAAAGCGTTTTATCGTCGAGCGTTCCCGAAGGCGGAAGCCCAAACTGTTGCTGCCAAGCCGCTAGCGAACCGGCAAACTCTGGTGAGTCCGCTTCCCTGCCTGCGCCGATTGTCCATTGAATCAAAGGCGAATAGAGAAACCACCCGCGCTGCGATTTGCCGCCGAACGACCACGCCAGATAATATTGCAGCCGCGTGTTTTCAAGCGGCGCGGTTTTAGAAACTACCAATTGTTTAGCTTGTATTTCTTCGGGAAGAAGCGCTTGTTTGTCGTCGTTTGCGGAAAATGGCGAAGCGGTCGGCTCTGGCGAAGATTGCGACGGCGTATTTTCGGGCGTCGCCGCACTAACAAATCTTTCCCGTTCGGACATTACCGAATCGCTTCGCCCATAAACAGACAGTTTCGGCAAAGCCACATAAACAAAAGCAACAGTCAAAATTATACCGACGAGCGCGGTCAGAGAATATTTTTTTTCAATCGGCATAACAATTCAGATTTTTGAGTTTTTGCCTTTATTTTTTCGACAGAAATTGATTTTATTTCTTTACACGGAAAATTCCAAGAATAAAAAATTATGAACGGCAAAATCAGAATCGGAACTTGCGGCTTTCACGTTACTAAGGAAAAATATGCCGAGCTTTTTTCAACCGTCGAAATCCAGCATACTTTTTACCAGCCGCCGCAGATAAAAACTCTTGAACGCTGGCGCGCGGAAGTTCCAGAAAATTTCGAGTTTGCGATAAAAGCGTGGCAGCTTATCACGCACGAAGCGAAAAGTCCGACTTATAAACGGTTAAAGAAGAAATTGACGGAAGAGCAATTAACGCAAACCGGACGTTTTCAGCCGACGGCGATTGTCCGCGAAGCGTGGGAAACGACTCTCGCCTGCGCCAAAGCATTGCAGGCGAAAACGATTCTTTTTCAATGCCCGGCGAGCTTTAAGCCGTATGAGGAAAATCTCGAAAATCTCGAAAAATTCTTTTCGCAGGTAAAACACGGCAAATTAAATTTTGCTTTTGAGCCGCGCGGCGTAGCTTGGACGGACAAAATTATAAAAGACATTTGCGACCGCTTCGATTTATGGCACACGGTTGACCCGTTTGCGCGCATCACGACAACGCCCGACAAAATTTATTACCGTCTGCACGGCAGAACCGGCTGGCGCTATAAATACGAGCCGGACGAACTCGAAGAACTCGCCGCAATGCTGCCGAAGAATAAAATTTCCTATGTTTTCTTTAACAATATTCAAATGACCGAAGACGCTCTGGTTTTTCAGGAAATGGTTAAATAATGGTAAACGGTAAATGGTAAATAAAAAATCTTTCTCACGTTTACCATTTACCGTTTACCATTTACCATTAAAATCATGCAGCCGCTTGCAAATAAAATCAGACCGGAAATGCTCGACGAATTCGTCGGGCAAAAGCATCTTGTGGGTGAAGGAAAACCGCTTCGGGCGGCAATCGAGCAAGGTCATATTTTTTCGTTCGTTTTGTGGGGCGCGCCCGGCGTCGGGAAAACCACCTTGGCGAGAATGTATGCCAATGCGATTCACGCCGATTTTCACGAGCTTTCAGCCGTTTCTGCCGGAAAGGAAGACATTCGCAAAATCATCAAATCGCCTGCGGAAGAAAATCGTCCGAAGGTTTTATTCCTCGACGAAATTCACCGTTTTAATAAAGCGCAGCAAGATTTTTTGTTGCCGTTCGTCGAATCGGGCGAGCTTGTTTTAATCGGTGCGACGACGGAAAACCCGAGCTTTGAAATCATTCCCGCGCTTCTCTCGCGCCTGCGCGTATTCGTTCTTAATGAACTCGCGCCCGAAGAAATGGCGCAAATTATTGACAGAACGGGTTACAAACTCGACGACGAAGCGAAAAATTGGCTAATCGAATTGGCAAACGGCGACGCGCGGCAAGCGATTACAATGATTGAAAACACGGCGCGGCTTTACGAAAATAAAGTCAATGTCGAAACCTTGAAAAACACTTTGCAGTCGAAGTTTCTACGCTACGACAAAAAGGGCGAGGAACATTACAACGTCATCAGCGCGTTTATCAAATCAATGCGCGCTTCGCAGCCGGACGCAGCGATTTATTACCTTGCAAGAATGATTGAAGCGGGCGAAGACCCGAAATTTATCGCTCGCCGAATGGTGATTTTCGCGTCCGAAGATGTGGGCATCGCGCAACCAACCGCGCTCGTCGTCGCCAACGCCGTTTTCCGCGCCGTCGAAACCGTCGGTTTGCCCGAAGCGGGAATAAATCTCGCGCACGGCGTCGTCTATTTATCGCAATGCAAAAAAGACAAAAGCGCGTATAACGCATATATGGCGGCGCTCGAAGACGCGCGTAAATTAGGAAATCTGCCCGTTCCCTTGAATTTAAGAAACGCGCCGACTTCGCTGATGAAAGAACTCGGCTACGGCGAAGGCTATGAAAAATACACGGCGAAGGATTTATTGCCGGAAAAGCTGAAAGGCAAGAAATATTTGTAATTTATTTGAGGTTAATTTTTAAGAAAATTTACGATTTTCGTTTTGCGATTCTTTTCTTTTTGACCAAATTTTGAGGATTTTCCAAACCGCCCTCGCAACAATCTAAACAAGGTGTATAATTTTTTGCCGACATCATAATGAGAAAAAGTTTTCCGCCAATGTAGAATTCAATTTTTCCTTCGCCATCTGATTTCTCGCCGCGCGCATAAATTACATCGAAAACTTTCCAGCCTTTTCGGTTTTCGAGAAACCATTTGACGTGAGTTAATCGTTTCGCATTAACGGTTTCAGTTTCACCTTTACCGGCTCGAAAAATTACAAAGATTCTTTCCTTGTTCTCTTTAACATCGTTTGAAATCCCATCAACGAGCGCGCTGTTTTCCTCGCAAGAACCTCCGCCCTTTTCGATAATTATCGGTTTGTCATTTGGTTTTTGTGAATAGGACGAACTTGTCAAAACAATTATCGCTAAAATTAAAAATACTGTTTTCAACATCATAAAAATTTATCTCTCCTCAATCCGCATTTTCATTCCGTATTTCGGGCGCAGCGTAATCAATGCCTGCAGTCCGATTTTTTGTCTCGCATCGAGCCTTAGTTTCCTACGTCTTCCCAAAGCGGCGAGAAGCAAAACGCCCTCCGTCCACGCGAAACTCTCGCCGATGCAGCTTCGCGTGCCTTTGCTGAACGGGAAATAAATAAATTTCTGTCCCGCTTCTTTTATCGAAAGCGCGTCCCAGCGTTCGGGCTGAAATTTTTCGGCGGCGTCCCAAAAGCGCGCGTCGCGGTGCAAGACATACGGCGAGGCGAGGACGAGCGAGTTTTTCGGAATCTGAAAGCAGCCAAATTCGTGCGCTTCGGTTGAAAGCCTTCCGATTGCCCAGGCGGGCGGAAAAAGACGCATTGATTCGGCTAAGATATTTTCGGTATATTTCAAGCGCGGATAATCTTCGGGCGTCAAAGATTTGTCTCGCAGAACTTCGTCTAATTCGTCGTGAAATTTTCTTTCGGCTTCGGCGTTTTGCGATAGCAGATAAAACGTCCACGTCAAAGCGTTCGCCGTCGTTTCGTGTCCGGCTAAAAAAATAGTAAGGCATTCGTGGCGGATTTGCTCGTCGGTCATTTTTGAACCGCTTTCTTCGTCTTGCGCGGCGAGCAGCATCGAAAGCAAATCGCCCTTATCTTCGCCTGATTTGCGGCGTTCATCTATAATTTTATAAATCACTTCGTCGAGCGTTTTTTTAGCCGCGTTAAATCGTTTGACTTGCGGTAGTGGTAGTTTTTCCAAAATTTCCGAAAACGGAAGGAGCAATAAATTAAACATCGAAACCAGCGTCGTCATCGCCCTGCCAACGTCGCTCGCGTCGTCCTCGACATTCGCGCCAAACAAAGTTTTGCCGACAATATTTAACGTCAGCCGCATCATTTCTTCCGCGATGTTGCGCGTCTCGCCGTCGCGCCATTCGCCCGTCATTCGCTCGCCGATTTCAATCATCGCCTCGCTGTAACCGGCAATGCGCTGCCGATGAAATGCGGGCTGAATCATTCGCCGCTGCCGCAAATGAAAATCTTTTTCGCTCGTCAGCAAACCCGTGCCGAGCAGTTTTTTCGCACGCTGCAAAGCGCGACCTTTTATAAATTTGTGATTTGATGTTACGAGCAAATCGCGCACAAATTCTGGATGATTGACAAAAAACGCCGTCTGCCCGCCAACGTTAAAAGTCGTTACATCGCCGAGCCGTGACATCTTCTGTAAAAACGCCGTCGGATTGCGCCGAAACTGCAAAAAATGCCCGCCGAAAATTCCGGCTTTGACGGTAGGCGGTTGATTTTTGTTTGTCATATTACTTTCTTATTTAAATTCGATTCGGGTTTTACGTTAAATTATAATAGCTTTGATGAAAATAATAAGAACAGAAATTTTTGACGAGCGCGGCTTTGATATTGTTGATAATGTTTTTGACGAACAAATTATTGATAATCTTACGCTCAAACTCGCACGACTAAAATTCGACGAAACCGCAAAACAGCGGCAATCGGTTGCTTTCGGCGTAAGAAATCTTTTGAACGTCGCGCCTTTTGTTCGAGAGTTTGCCGATTCAGATGCCGTCCGCAAACTCATCGAGCCTATTGCCGGAAAAGAAGCGCGAGTCGTTCGTGCGATTTTCTTTGACAAAACGCCGGAAGCAAATTGGAAAGTCCCGTTTCATCAGGATTTGACGATTGCCGTCAAGAAGCAAAAAGCGGCTGCCGATTTTTCGGCTTGGACGCGCAAAGCAAATATTCTGCACGTTCAGCCGCCCGCGTCAGTGCTTGAAAACATTCTTACTTTGCGCGCGCATCTTGACGATACGGACGAATCAAACGGCGCTTTGCGTGTTGTCGCGCGTTCGCATCGCTTCGGCAAACTAAGTGCAGCGCAAATTGAGAAACTAAAAGTTGCGAGCGAGATTGCAACTTGCCGCGTCGGAAAAGGCGGCGCAATGTTAATGCGTCCGTTGTTGTTGCACGCATCTTCGGCAGCGACAAATGTGTCGCATCGCCGTGTTTTACATTTTGAGTTTTCGTCGGAGAATTTGCCGGAAGGTTTAGAATGGTTCGGCTCTTGAAATCCAGAAATAAAAAATTAAATTGCTGTTTTAGTTTTCTTCAGTTACCGTCATCGCCAATTGCTTCGACCGGACACGCCGATAATGCTTCTTCACAGAGCGCGATTTCTTCGGGCGTTTCCGGCTGCCGATAAACAAACGAGTAACCGTTTTCGTCGTAGCGCGTGAAGTTTTTCGGCGCGGTATCGCGACAAACGTCGCAGTCAATACACATTCTATCAACGTAGAATTTGCCGCGCGCGTTTTCCGGTAGTTTGTCTTGAACTTCCGCCATAGTTTTTTAGCCACGAACAAACACGAAAGGACACGAAAGTTTTTTTATTTTCTTTCGTGTTTGTTCGTGGCTAATTCTTGTTTTGCTCGGTCAGCGAAATCATTCGTTCCAATGCGATGTTGGCAAAATGCTTTGTCTCATCGTCAACCGTAATTTCGTTGACGACGTTTCCCTCGACTAAATTCTCTAAAGCCCACGCCAGATTTTGCGGCGCGATACGATACATTGTCGCGCACATACACAAATCCGGCGCGAGCAGGCGAACGTCTTTGTCGGGAAATTGTTTTGCCAGACGCAGAACGAGATTTAATTCCGTGCCGACGGCCCATTTCGAGCCGCTCGGAGCATTGGCGATTGTGTTGATGATGAATGATGTCGAGCCGTTCAAATCCGATTTATCAACGACTTCATTCATACATTCGGGATGAACGAGAATTTTTACGCCCGCGACTTCCTTGCGAATTTGGTCAACGTGCCAAGGCT
>JALYZF010000041.1 GCA_030948995.1 Acidobacteriota bacterium | reverse complement strand
GAAGATGGTTCTCCCGATATGAGTTTCTATCAATCAGCCGCTAAAGATATTGCCGAATGTATGAACGGCTATAAAGTTCTCGTAACTAAATCTACTGTTCCGGTCGGCACGGGAAAGTGGCTCAGGCAGTTTGTTAGAGACAATCAAAAAACACAAACAAATTTCGGAGTTGCCTCAAACCCGGAATTTTTGCGTGAAGGTGCGGCAATTGAAGATTTTATGCGCCCCGATAGAGTCATTATCGGCAGCAACGAAGAAGACGCGATAGCTATTATGAAAGATTTGTATCGCCCTCTTTACTTAATTGAAACGCCGATTGTCATTACTTCTCTTGAAGCAGCGGAGCTTACAAAATACGCTGCAAACGCATTTCTCGCCACTAAAATTTCCTTTATTAACGAAATTGCCAATTTGTGCGACAAAATCGGCTGCGACGTTCACGACGTTGCGCGCGGGATAGGAATGGATAAACGTATCGGAAATAAATTTCTTCATCCCGGACCGGGATTCGGCGGCTCTTGCTTTCCAAAAGATACTCGCGCGCTTTCTGCTGTTGCCAAACAATTCCAATCCGAGTCGCGCATTGTCGATGCGGTTATCAAAGTTAACGAACTTCAACGCAAAGCGATGATTCCCAAAATTAAATCATTATTAGGAGATTTGGACGGTAAGCAAATCGCCGTTCTCGGTCTTTCCTTTAAACCGGAAACCGATGATTTGCGGGAATCTCCGGCAACCGATATTATTAAAGAACTTCAAGCGCACGGCGCAAGAATTAAGGCTTACGACCCGGTAGCAATGGAAGAAGCCAAACATTATCTGCCCGACATCGAATATGCCACTGATGAATACGACGCTATAAAAGGCGCGGACATTTTAGTATTTATGACTGAATGGAATCAATTTCGCGCATTGGATATGGTAAAAGTCAAAAGTCTTTTGAAGACACCGAAGATTGCCGATTTGCGAAACATCTATGAACCGAAAGATATGCGCGCGTTAGGGTTTGAATATGTCGGCGTCGGTAGATAAGGTTTTTGTAAATCATTTTAAGATACTTTAATTGTCGGAAAAGTCGTTCCGCACGAATTTTTAATTGCGAAAGATAAATAATTTCTATGTCCTTAACATCCAAAGTTTTAGTCACGGGCGGCGCCGGATTTATCGGTTCTAATTTAGCTGAAGAACTTATAAAACAAGGCGCGAAAGTTTCAATTCTCGACAATTTAATAACCGGCTTTCGAGAAAACTTGGAAGAGATTCCGGGAGATTTTGAGTTTATTGAAGGCGATTTGAACGAGGACGAAAAATTAAAGAAAGCTCTCGAAAATGTCGAAATTGTTTTTCATCAGGCGGCTCTGCCGAGCGTTCCGCGCTCGGTCGAGAATCCGCTTGAAACGCATCAGGCTTGCGTCAACGGAACATTTAATCTGCTTCTCAAATCAAAAGAAAACGGCGTTCGCCGCGTCGTATATGCCGCTTCAAGCTCGGCTTACGGAAATCAAAAAACACTTCCGAAAGTTGAAACGATGCTGCCGACTCCTTTGTCGCCTTACGCGGGCGCGAAATTAATGGGTGAATACTACTGTCAAGTTTTCTCGCGCGTGTATGATTTGGAAACAATCTGCCTGCGTTATTTTAATGTTTTCGGACCGAGGCAAAATCCTTCGTCGCAGTATTCCGGCGTGATTTCGCGTTTTATTGATTCGCTAATGCGCGGTGAGCGCCCGATTATTTACGGCGACGGCGAGCAATCCAGAGATTTCACATTTATCAGCAACGTCGTCGATGCCAATATCAAAGCTGCCACGACTGCAAAAGGCGTCGGAGAAGTAATTAATACAGCCAACGGCGAACGTATAACTCTTAATAATTTGCTTGATGTCCTAAAGAAAATTACGAGCAGAGAAGAAATTCAAGCCGATTATCAGCCGGAAAGAAAGGGCGATGTAAAAGATTCTCAGGCAGATAATACGCGGGCTAAGGAATGGCTCGGGTATGAGAAACTGTTCAATTTAGAAGAAGGCTTGCGCCAAACAATCGAGTGGTGGAGTTCAAGCCGTTTCGCCGCTCAAAAAATTTGAATTCCCTCCGATACAAAAAGAAAGAGGCAAGCCCCCTTACTCGCCTCTCTCTCAGATGTTCACGCTCCCCCGGTTTTTTTAGATAACTATATTTCCAATTAAAAATTCTTCAAACAAATCTCATTTGTCAGAGAGCAAGCGTATCTGTTAAAAACAAATTTCATTATTTGCAATGTTCGTGCCACAGCAACAAAGCTCTATATTTATTGAAATTTAATAATCAAATAATATTCTCGCCAAGCATATTTTCCTTAGTTGCAATAAAGTCATACAAGCAAACTTTAATCGAATAAAAAGAATCAGGTATTACAAAACTTGCTGTCGCCGGTTATTTTCTTTGTATCAGATTAATACTTAAAAACGCCTGATTTAGAATTATAAAAATCAATCAAAAACTAACTTACAATAAAAAAGGACTTATGCTTTTGGCACAATAGTTGTTAAGAAAAGTAATTCGGAGTTGTGAGTAGATAATCATTTGGCGGCGTGGGTTTATTAATGCGTATTATTTGTATCAGTTTTAATGATAATCCAATTGTAGGTTAGGCAAAAAGAATATCAAATGAAAGTTTCGGCATTTACCAATACTTCGGTTTAAATAGAAATTTTCTGTAGCTAAACCTCATTTCTTTGGAAATGGAGGTTTTTTTAATCTACAAAACGGTTAATAATTAATTTTATTATAATGCGCCGCAAGGCTGTAAAAGTTTTGGCGGATAAATTCGCATCTCCGAACAAGCGGGCATTGACTAAAATCAAATGCGGAGAAATAAAATGGAATTTTCGCTTGACGAAAGGACTTTCAATATCTTTAATAACGTCTTTGTTTTTTTCGGGACCCTTACTCAGCAAGGATTCGTTTTAAGTCTCGAAGGCAGAATTTTTGAGAAAACCTCCACCGACCCAAACCTTTTGATTGGTCAAAAATTCTCTGAAACCGTTTACTGGCAATCATCCCCGCATACTTCGGAAAATCTTGCGCGGGCAATTGCAGAAGCCGTGCAGGGAAATTCCAAAGCCTATCTGGATTTCAGAGTAAACGCCGACGAAAAAATTTTTATCGAATTATCCTTACAATCCTTTTTTGACGAAGCCACAAATACCGAACAGATTTTTTTCTGCGCTCAAGACGTAACGACCCGTGAAAAGGAAATCGAGTATTACAAAGCGCGCAGCGAGCAATTGCTTTATGCGGCGGAGAATGCTGAAATCGGTTTGTGGTTTTGGAATTTGGCTGAAGAGAGCATTTTTACAACTCCAAAATGCAATGAATTTTTTGAAGTCGCGCCGCACGACATAATTACGTTTGATTCCTTTTTAAAAGTCGTTCATCCCGAAGACCGCCAGCGAGTTGAAACTGCGCTTCTGGAATCTCAAACGAACGGCACTGAATATAACGTCGAATATCGTGTTTTATATTCGGACGGAAATATACAATGGCTGGCTGTGCGCGGCAAAACGTATCTTGACGCCGAAGGCAATCCCGAAAGTATGATGGGTGTCGTCAGAAGAGTAACGGACAAAAAAGTTGCCAATGAAGAACTTGCTAAAGTTTACGAACGCGAAAAGAAGGCGCGCGACGAAGCTGAAAACGCCAATCGCGCTAAAGATTTTTTTCTTGCCGTCGTGTCTCACGAGCTTCGCTCGCCGCTGAATACGATTTTAGGCTGGACAAAAATTTTGCTAACCAAAGAAGTCAAGGAAGATATTCACCGAAATGCGCTTGAGACTATCGAAAAAAGCGCTCGCTCGCAAGCTAAATTGATTGACGATTTAATTGATTCGGCGAGAGTCGCTTCAGGAAAACTTCGGCTTGAATTAAAACCAACCAATATTTTCAATGTTTTAAAAACTGTTTTTAATTCGCAGAAACCGCTGGCTCAAGCAAAAAATATTAATCTCGAGTTTACTTCCGACGAAGAAAACATACAAGTTTTCGGTGACGCGATGCGCTTGCAGCAAATTTTTACAAATCTCGTCTCGAATGCCTTAAAATTTACGCCGTCGGGCGGCAATATTACAATCGGCGCTCAAACCACGAACGCGGCAGTAACGGTTTTCGTCAAAGACGACGGTCAGGGAATAAGTTCGGAATCGCTGCCGAATATTTTTCAGCAATTCCGGCAAGGCGACGAAAACACATCGGCTGACCACAGCGGCTTAGGATTAGGATTGTCAATTGTAAAGATTTTGACCGAAAGACATAACGGGAAAATTCGCGTTGAAAGCGACGGACTTGGACAAGGCGCAACTTTTAGCCTGACTTTTCCCCTTTGCGGCTCAAACGAAGTTGAGATAACGGAAACCGTTGCAGCGGTTGAGAAACAAGGCAAACTTCTGAACGGGATTAAAATTCTTGTCATCGAGGATGACCCGGATTCGCGCGAGGTTCTTCAGCTTTTTCTGGAACAAAGCGGAGCGGAAGTCGAGAGCGCGGAATGCGCTTCCGAGGCGATGGGATTAATTCGTGAGTCCGCCGAAACGCTGCCGGATGTAATTGTCTCAGACCTTGCAATGCCGAATGAAGACGGATATTCGCTTTTGTCGCGCATCAGGAAACTGCCGAACGAAATGGGCGGCGCAATTCCGGCAATCGCTCTGAGCGCCTTTGCCTCTTCAAACAATAAAAAACAGGCTCTCGATGTCGGTTTCCAAAAATATCACACCAAGCCTTTCGAGCCTGACGGGATTATTCAAGACATTTTAAATCTTGTAAAAAAATGATTTTTTGTAATTATATAAAATAAAAAAGAGCGGAATTTAAGTTCCGCTCTTTTTTATTTTTTGTTTTTTAACCGTTTAATCGCCGCGCCTTTTCTAAAAGACCGAGAAATTCATTTCGATAATTTTTTAAATCATTTCCCCGCGCCGCGCGAGCGAGCATTGCAGAATTTTCAAAACTTGCCGCGCCTTTATAACGCGATTCACGCAGAAGCAAGCCAAATTCGGCGACAGCGGAGGCAAATCTTAAATTATCCGAAGCGTTTTCGATTGTGTTTTCTTTATCAAGCAAGCCTGTCGTCAGCAGTTTGCTGTCATTTTTATCCGGCTCTTTGTAACGCAGTTTGACGGTCAAAAGCTCGTCGCCAAAAGCGGTTTCAGACGGATGCACTTGATTATATCTTAATTTATCAACTCCTACATTTTCGATTTTTTGTCCTGCGGGAACTATTTCGTAAAGCGCGGTAACCGAATGCCCTGCGCCGATTTCTCCGGCGTCTTTTTTGTCGTCGTTAAAATCGCGGTCGGCAAGCAGCCGGTTTTCGTAACCGATAAGCCGGTAACCGGCAACTTTCGCCGGATTAAATTCGACTTGAATTTTTACGTCCTTGGCGATTGTGTAAAGCGTTCCGGCAACTTGCGCGCCGAGCGCTTTTCTGGCTTCCGCCTGCGAATCAATATAAGAATAATTTCCATTGCCCTTGTCGGCGAGTTTTTCCATCATCGAATCGTTTGTGTTTCCCGTTCCGAAACCTAAAACCGATAGAAAAACTCCGCTTTGACGTTTTTGTTCGATAAGTTTGACGAGTTCCGCGTCGCCGG
>JALYZF010000141.1 GCA_030948995.1 Acidobacteriota bacterium | reverse complement strand
GAGAGATTCCGGGCGTGCCGCGCTGCTGCGAACACCAACTGACGATTCCGGCTTCGTCAACGTATAAATATCTCGCGCCCGCGCGACATTTCCAATCGTATTCGCCGCCGTCAACAATCTTGTCCTGAAACCAGTTCCAGCGCGCGTAGCTTCTTGTGCCTTTAGCTTTTATTTCTTTGTAAACTTCTTTTTCACGGTCGGTCAATCCTTTATTTAAACCGTCGCCGTCGTGGATAACTCCGACTGTCGAAGAAAATCCAAGTTCGACCGCGCGGTTAGCAATAATTAAAGCTTCTTCGGGATTTGCAACGCCGCCGCCGACAACCGAATTGATATTTACCTTGAATTTTGCGAGTTTCGCCAGATTTTGCAGTTTGCCGTCGAGAACTTTTAAGCTCTTTTTAGAAACGTCGTCGGGATTGACGTTATCAATCGAGATTTGCAAATAATCGAGACCAACTTCGTTGAGCTTTTGGATTTTTTCCGGTTGAAAATAATACCCGTTCGAGATAAGTCCGGCAATCATTCCGTGATGTCTGATTCGGTCAATAATTTCGAAAATCTGCGGGTGCATCATCGGCTCGCCGCCGGAAATCGTGATTACCGAAGAACCGAATTCAGCCAGTTTATCAATGCGTTTAAGCATTTCGGCAATCGGCACCGGCTCGCTCGTTTTATCGTATTCGTTGCAATACGTGCAGGCGAGATTGCATCGCCGCATCGGGACGATGTGAACCAGAACCGGATGTCTGGTCGAAGCAAACGCGCGAACCGTATGACGAACACCGCGCGTAAAACGACTGAAACTGCTTGCCTTCGGCATTTAAATTAAAACTCCTCGGAAATCCTGACGGACATTAAACTCGTAATTATAAATTCTAAGCGCTTTATTTTCAAATCAAAAGGCTTTGACCTTCTTAAAAGCCAAAGCCCCTTAAATCTATTTCCCGCTTGATTAACCTTTGATTGGTTTTATTCCTTTAGGCAAAATGATTGCAATCGACTTTGCGTTGACCGTTTCGTTTTTGTGCAAATTAGTCAGCAAAACCGTTGTCGAATCGCCATTATTTTCGATAACTTTTGCTTGTACCGGCATTCCGTTTCCATCAACCCAAAGTTCAGCGCCTTTATAGTTATTCGCGGTTTTTGGAGTCAGTTTCAAATGCCAAGTTTCAGCACCGCTTTTTACTTGCTCTTCACCAAGATATTCCACTGAGTAATTAGCTTTGAGTTGCTCCTTTGACATACTCATAAACGATAATGCCCCGCCTGCTTTGGCATTGCCTTTAGCTGAACTAACCTTTCCAACAAAAGCTTGTCCTAATCGCTTGCGATACACCATATATTCGCCTTTAATAACCGATAATTCTTCTTGAACGGGTTTTGTCCAGCTAAGTCGCATATACATTTCCTTTTCACTTTTTCCCGGAATGTAAACAACGTTCCCCTCAACTGTGTCACCATCTTCCAACTGCGGATTATATTTAACCATTGTAACATCAGCTTTAAGTGTTTGCAGACTTTTACGATGTTCTTCCATTCGCTGTAGAATTTGATTAAGCGTATTGTTTTGTGCTTTCGCTTCAGTTACCGCAAAAGAATTAAAAACGAACACAAAAGCAATCGCCAAAAAACCTAATCTTAAAAATGTTTTCATATTGTTTAACTCCATGTAAAAGGTGTCGGATATAAAGAAACACTGACATCTAACGCTTGTTTTCACCTGATGTCAATTTCGTAAAATGTCTCGCCACGAGCGTTTTTCTTCTCTCGCCAATCTAAAATTTCGGCGTTTGGATTTCCGCTCATTTCCTTTACTCGTTTTTCCATTTGAATTTTTTCGGTTGGAAAGTCTTCCGCTTTGACGATTAAGCGGGCGGTTTGGGTTGCAAGAGTTTCCTTTTTATCGAACCAAACTTTCGGCGTCAGAAAGATAAACGCCAAACACAAAAGACAAAGCACGTCCCATTGCGGGCTGGCTCGTTCATATTTCCAAAGTATAATGTCTTTCAACATATCAGTTGGTCAGCATCTTTTGATTTTCAAGTTTCCATAATTTTTCCATCGCGCATCTGGATAATTCGATTACAATTTGCGGCAGCTTCAGGGTTGTGCGTAATCATTATAATCGTCTGTTTCAGGCGCTGATTCAACTCGCGGAACATATCAAGAACAATCCGCGAATTTTCCGTATCGAGATTCCCTGTCGGCTCGTCTGCAAGAATAATCGCCGGATTGTTGATAACGGCGCGCGCCAGCGCAACTCGTTGCTGTTCGCCGCCGGAAAGTTCAAGCGGCTTGTGGTGCATTTTATCTTCGAGTTTCAAAAGACGCAAAACTTCGCGGCGATTTTCTTCGCTCCCGCCGCCGTTGCCAGTATGTATTCGTTCCGCCAAACGCAAATTGCCATCCGCCGTTAAAGTCGGAAAAAGATTGAAACGTTGAAAGACAAAACCGATTTTGCGGCGGCGAATGTCGGTGCGTTGAGCGTCCGTTACCTTTGATAAATCTTCGTCGCCGATAATTATTTTCCCGCTCGTCGGCGAAAGCAATCCGCCCAAAAGATGCAGAAGCGTCGATTTTCCGCAGCCGGACGGTCCCATTATTGCGACAAATTCGCCTTCTTCTACTTCAAGCGAAACGCCGCGCAAAGCCGGAACTTCCACTTTTCCTATTTTATAAATTTTGGAAAGGTTTTCGGTTTTAAGAATTGTACTCATCAAATAGATTTACTTACGCGGAAACGAAACGGCGAAGAACAAGAAGAAAAATAAATCTCGCTCAGGTTAGAAACGGTAAAAGTTTTCTTTTCTACTTTTGCACCGCCGCGTTTTGATTTTCGGTAGCCGATTTTTGACTTGCGGCTTCCTGCAGTTTTTTATCCAAATCTACTTCCTGCAAATTCCAAGTATTTTTCAGCACAAACGCGGCTTGCGGAAAAGTTTTGCCGATTGTTACCGTTTCGGGCGACTGATAGGTCAGCTTCATTTTATATTTTTCTTTCGGGCGCGTAACTTCGATTTGGAGAGGCAAGTTATTATATTCGCCCGTATCCGACAAATTTCCCGTATTTCCGTAAACAATGTCGGATTCGATTTCGCCTTTCGTGTCAAATATTTGCTGGCGCGCAAGGCGCACAATCCCGACTCTATCGAACCAAAAACGGCGCAAGACGCTTGAAGTTCCGTCGTCGTTTCTGCGAATTTCGTCAAGCAGGTAATAACCCCGAAGCACTCTACCCAAAGGCGATTTTTTCAGCGCGTCGAAATTTACTTCGTCCTGCAAAATCGTGCTTTCGACATAAATATTATTTGCCGTGTCAACGGGACGAATAAGCATCGCGTCGGTAAAATGCTGCGGGCGCAGATTTGAAAAGGCGCTGACGCTTTGCTTTAAATCCTTGCCGTCCAAATCCATTTTCTGAACTTGTTCCTGCAAAACCGAATAATCGGCGTTGTTTGTGCCTAAGACAAACTTTTTATATTTGCCGCCTGAATTGTCTTGAAGAATTGCCACGCGAAACTTTTCGCCGTCGGATGTCATCTGCACAATATCGGAATTGACAACCGGAACTTGAACTTTCAGAAAAATATTCGCCGGACGCTGAACGACAATCTCGCCGGGCGCGGTTCTGTATTTTTCCGCAAGTCCTATCTCGGCGTATGAATTATCTTCAAACTTTAAATCCATTTTAGCGCGCAGCGAATTAACTTTAGCGTAACGATTGATTTCACCGATTAATTCGTCGTGCGTGGCGTTTTCGGTTTTCAAAAGCGTCGGTCTTTTGTCCTTTGTTTTAACGATACTGCCGCAACCGCTCAGGAATAATGCCGATAATAGGAATAAAAAGGCTGATAATTTCAAAAAATTACTTTTTACGAACATCTCTCTCGGATGTTTTAATAAATTTGCTTGTTGTCTTAAAAATGCTTTCACGTAAAACTTGGTATATAAATACAAAATAAATATAAAGCCTGAATAATAACACGCCGCTAAGCGTTTGCATAACAAGTAAAAGACGCGGCGGCGAAAGCGTTTTGCTTTTCGCCCCGCGTTTTCAAGTGTTTGACCACTTATAAAATTACCTTGTAAAAACGCCGGACGAGCGCGTTAAATAATCCTGCATCGTAAAGGCAAACATTATCGCCAGCCAGAAAAATCCGGCAATCGCCGTCAGCCAGATTAGTTTTGAACTCCAGCGAACGTGCATAAAAATCAGCGCAACGAATAACATTTTAGTAAAAGCTATCAGCAGAGCCAGCAGCGTATTGGCGCCCGGAAAAACAAAGTCGAGGTCGAAACGGGCAACTATCGAAGTCAAAATCGTTCCGACGACCAAAATCCCGAAAACCAGTAAATAAAGCGGAACTGAAACGATATGATGTTCTGCACCTTCGTGCTTATCCGTGTTATATTCTTCTGCCATTTTTACTATTCTCCAAAGTGCCTGCCCAGCAAATAAAGCAGAGGGAAAAGAAATATCCAAACAATATCAACAAAGTGCCAGTATAAACCAACCATTTCCACCGGCGCATAGTATTCGGGCGTAAAAGTATATCTCCAAGCCTTCCACAATAGCCACGACATAATACCAAGCCCGATAATCATATGCAGAGCGTGAAGTGCGGTCATCGCAAAATAAATCCAGAAAAAGATGCGAACCTTATCTTGAAATTTGCTCTGGCTGATTTCACCGTTTTCCATATAACCGATTTTTTCGGAGTTAGTTAATGTGTTTTCGGCAAAAGCCTTGTCCGCTAAAGCCGTCTCCTTCCAGATGAAATCTCCGCGCGGGTTAACATATTCTTCGTGTCCGCCTGTTTCGGAAGTGTCGTTTTTATTAAATCTTTCGACATTATTTTCAACCGCACCCGGAAAAGACAGCGAATTTTTTCTTTGCGTTTCGGGATTCTGTAAGCCGAACGGCTGATTTTCTGTTAGTTCTCTATAGGTTTTCCGGTTTAAACCGGTTACGGGAACGATGCCGTCATTATATTTTTCCGCGTATTCATAGGCTTTAATACCCAAAAATACCATGCCGAAAATCATCGTAACAAATAACAAAATGACTTGCAGATTTCGTTTTCCGAGCTGTGCGTAATGAACCGCCAAAGCCATCGTCAAACTGCTGACGATCAGAACAAGCGTATTCGCCATTCCGAGCCATTCGTTTAAGTGATTGCTTCCGGCGGCAAAAGCCATCGGATATTTAGAGCGGAATACGAGATAAACCGTGAACATTCCGCCGAAGAACATAATTTCTTGGACGAGAAACATCCACATTCCGATTGAATCGGATTCCTGCTGCTGTCCCATATCTTCAAACTGGTGTTGAAGACCGGGTTGATGATAATGCTCGTGCGTATCTAAATTTGTCGCCATTTGTTTGAATTACGAATTACGAATTAAAAGAATATTCAGAACATTCTTTTAATTCGTAATTGATTAAGCTGTTACCTTGTATTTATTCCTCGCGTTCTCCAAATCCAAGCCGCTCTCTTCCGTAAAATCGTATGCTTCCCAAGTAACAATTGGTGTTTCCTCAAAATTTTCGGTCGGCGGAGGCGAACTCGTGCGCCATTCTAAACCCGGCAGCAGCCATGGATTTGCCGGAGCTTTTTCGCCGAAAAAGATTGAATAAGTAAAATAAATCGCGGGCATTACTAAACCAATTGCCAAAACTGACGCGCCCGCCGTCGAAAAAATATTCAAAACCTGAAATTCTTCCGGGTATGAAGCATAACGACGTGGCATTCCCATATAACCCAAAATAAACTGCGGAAAGAAAGTTAAATTAAAGCCGACGAAAACGAGCATCGCCGAAATTTTGCTCCAGAATTCCGAATACATTTTGCCTGTTATCTTTGACCACCAGTAATGCAAGCCGCCAAGATAAGCCAGAACACTTCCGCCAACCATAACATAATGGAAATGCGCGACAACGAAATAAGTGTCAGTCAAATGAACGTCTAACCCCATCGCGCCAAGAAAAAGTCCGGTTAAGCCGCCAATCAAAAACAGTCCGATGTAAAATAATGCGTACAGCATCGGCGTGTCATAGGAAATCGAGCCTTTGTAGAGCGTCGCTGTCCAGTTAAATACTTTAATTGCCGAAGGGATAGCAACAACCATACTCAAAAACGAGAATACCAAGCTGGCATACATTGATTGTCCGCTGACGAACAAGTGATGACCCCAGACGAGAAAACCGAAAACCGCGATTGCAATCGAAGAAAACGCAATAAATTCATAGCCGAAAATCTTTTTGCGCGAGAAATTGGAAATGAGTTCCGATATAACGCCCATTCCGGGCAAAACCATAATATAAACCGCCGGATGAGAATAAAACCAGAACAGATGCTGGAATAAAATCGGGTCGCCGCCGATTGCCGGATCGAAAATACCGATTTTTGCCAGACGCTCTAAAGCCATCAGCAAAACCGTAATAGCAATAACCGGCGTTCCCAAAAGCATTACAAGACTCGTCGCATAGTGCGCCCAGACAAACAGCGGCAGACGAAACCAAGTCATTCCCGGCGCGCGCATCGTGTGAATTGTAACGATAAAATTCAAGCCGGTTAAGATAGACGAAAAACCGTTGATAAAAATTCCAAGCCCGACCGCCATCACGTAACTGTTGGAAAAAGTCGTGCTATACGGCGTGTAAAAAGTCCAGCCCGTATCAACTCCGCCTTGTAATAACGCCCAGAGAGTAAATGACCCGCCGATAATATAAATATACCAGCTAAGTAGATTGATACGCGGAAACGCCAAATCCTTCGCGCCAATCATAATCGGAATTAGAAAATTTCCTAAGATGGCAGGGATTGACGGAATCAGAAAAAAGAAAACCATCAAAATTCCGTGCTGCGTGAACAATCTGTTGTAAGTTCCCGACTCGACCAAATCGCTGGCGGGCGTCAGCAATTCCAGTCGAATTAAGGACGCATAAACTCCGCCCATCATAAAAAATGCGGAAACCGACAAGAGATACAAAATGGCAATTCGCTTGTGGTCTTTTGTCAGCAGCCAAGAGCTTACGGTGAAACCGTTATTCAAATAGTTTAGTTTCGGTTCGCTGCCAGTATTTTCAACGTCCACTGCATCTACATTTTGCATAACTACTTATTACCACCTCTATTTCTATTTGTCGGTTCGGAATGCTCTGCAGGAGCATTCGGATTGCTGCCCTGTGCGTTCGAGCCGTGGTTAGCGCGCGGCGCGACAAGGCTCGGCGCGCTTGTGCCGTTGCTATTGCCGCTCGAATTTGCATTCGCCTTATTTCCGCCGTTCATCGAATTTGTTGAAGGCGACGATGAACTACTATTGCCGCTGCTTGCTCCGGCAGCGTTTCCGCCTAAAGATTTGATATAGGCAACGAGCGACAAGAGTTGCTCTTCCGTTACCTGCCCTTTGAAAGTCGGCATAATCGGCTGGAAACCTTCGACAATCTGGCTCGTCGGATTCAAAATCGAATTGCGGATATATTCGTCGTCAACTTTAACGGTTTGTCCGTTTGTCAATTTCTGGTCTGTGCCGTATTTGCCGACAAGTTTCGGACCTCTACCCTGGTCATTCATTTGGTGACAGGAGGAACAGCCGAGTTTATTTTCAAACAAATCCTTTCCGGCTTCGGCGGGAGTTTGACCCGAGACATTTCCAGACAGCCAATTATCAAAGTCGCGTTGCTCCATTACGTAAACCCAACCGCCCATTCCCGAATGATTCAAGCCGCAGTATTCCATACATTGCAAGCGATATTTACCGGGTTTTGTCGCCTCAAACCAAATGCTTACGTATCTTCCCGGCACAATGTCGGCTTTCGTTCTAAATGCCGGAATAGCGAAATCGTGTATAACGTCTTCGGTCGTCATCGTCAGTTTGACCTTCTGACCGACAGGAACGTGCAGTTCGTTTATCTCCCTTTGTCCGGTTCCGTGCTGAATTTTCCACATCCATTGCTTGCCGACGACGTAAATTTCCATCGCGTCTGCCGGTGGGCGATATTGATTAAAATAAACAACCGCGCCGCCCAAGAAAATCGTCATCGAGATAATAAATGGAATAATTGACCAAAATGTTTCCAGAGAAATCGAGCCGTGAATTTCCGCGCCCGTCGCATATTTTTCTTTTTCGTGGTATCGAACCGTGAAATAAATAAGCGCTAACACGATACCGATGGTGAAAAACGCGCTGATGGCAATCAGATAAAAATAGAGATTGTCCACCTGCGACGCGAAGGTCGAAGCCTGTTCGGGAAATAATGGAACCCATGTAGAATTCTGTTGCATAAACTTTAGTTAGCAGTGAACGGTAAGTAGTAAGTGGCAAATGAAAGAATTAAAACTTACCACTTACCGTTTAGCACTTACGACTAATTAAAAAATCTATTTCAAACCAGCCGCTTTATTTTTGTTGTGTCTCCAAAAGAACAACAGCATTGCGAAAATTCCGATTAATGTTGCGACTCCTGCCAAACGTATCACTCTTAAAATTGCCAAACCGTATTTTCCGCTTGCCGGATCATAATGAAAACAATAGAGAAAAAGTTGTTCGGTCGGACTGCCGATTTTATTTTCCGACGAATCAATCAGGCTGAATTTAATATCTTTCGGCGAATAATCGATGCCGTAAAGATAACGGGAAAGTTTGCCTTCGGGCGTCGCAATTTCGATTCCACCTGCGTGCGCGAATTGATTTGTCTTCTCGTCAAAAATGTAATTAAACCCGACCGCTTTTGTTACTTTGTCAATTTCGCTTTGCGTTCCGGTCAGAAAATGCCAGCCGTTTTCCGCGCCCGAACGCGCGTAGCGATTCAAATAATTTTCCTTTTTATTTTTTGCCAAACCCGGCTTATCATTCTCGCGCGCGTCAAAGCTGATGGCAACGACATCGAATTCTTGTCCGGCGTCAAAAGAAATGCCTTTTAACGAGCCGGTCAAACCGTTCAAAACTTCATTGCACAACATCGGGCATTCATAATAAACAAGCGCCAAAATTACAGGCTTTTTCTGATTAAAATAACTGCCCAGTTTTACGAGGTTGCCGTTTTCGTCTTTGAATTCAGCATCGAGCGGCAACTGCGCGCCGAGTTTTTGTTCAATTCCGACCGTTTTTAATTGCTCCGGCAAACCGCTGCTGACGCCGACTTCATTAGGGTCGTAAGTTTTCGGCGCGTAAAGCGGAGAATTATAATGCTCTGCTTTTTGCGCCCAAGTGTTTGCGGTTGCCGTTAAAACTACCAAACTTAATAAAAGTGTCAGTTTCAAAACTGCTGAAATTGCTGAACTTTTTTTCATTTTTTTATCACCTTCTTTTGTCTGTCGCCATTCTGCCCGCGCTCGAATACGAGAAAAACATTCGCGAGTCGTCAAGCATTTTCTGTCCCTGCTCGGCGTTCATTGTCGAATTCGCGTTTTGCTGCAAAAGTTTTGCCTTCGCTTCTTCAAGCGGCAGAGTAATGACCATTCCAGTCTTCGGGTCTTTCTGTCCTTCCGCCCAAGTTTTTTCCCACTGCGATTTCAATAGCCGATATTCCGATTGCGAAGCGCGCAGTTCGAGATTGACGAAACCTTTGTCGGATTCGACGCCATAACCCGGCGCAGCTTGCAAACGCGGTTCGGGCGGCAGTCTTTCTTCCGGTTTCATCATCATCGGATTTTTCGCGTCTTTCGTTTCAATCGCCTGATTTTCCATCACGTTCTGCAAGAAATACATCAAGCCGAAAGTTATAACTATCAGAAGAAACAAACCGACGCCGAAATAAATCACGCCGCGCAGCCCGATGATATTCGTCTCATACGGTCTTTCAAAATTATTGAAACTCTTTTCGTGTAACGTTTTTCCGTGCTTTGCCATATTTTTATCAATTACGAATTTCGAGAATAAGCAGAACACAATTCGTAATTTGAAATTCGTAATTGCTAATGTTCTTGCGCGTGCTTAATCGCGTTTTCCAAATACGGGTCGTTGACCGGAACGAGCGGACGTTTCAACAACTCGCCGAAAAACCACCACAGCCAGATTCCGCCGACGGCAAAAGGCGCGATTAAATCCATCCATGTAAAATGAAACGACATTACCTGTCCTTGCATTCCAATGGTCGGGCTGGGACCAATCAAGTAAAACATATCGACCAGCCGCATCACCAGAATAAAGACGGCAAGCGACGCGAGCCATTTCGCCTGCCGTTTAATATCGCGCGAGAGCAGCACGAGAAACGGAAACGCGAAGTGGAAAACAATCAGCAGAATGCCGATGACACCCCAGATTCCGCGCATTCTCGATAGATACCAAACAGTTTCATCCGGCAGATTTCCCGACCAGATAATTAAAAATTGCGAGAAATTGAAATAAGCCCAAACCATCGTCAAAGCCAGCATCAATTTGCCGATGTCGTGAAAATGCCGTTTTCCCAAAATGCGGTTCATCGGCGCTTTGTCCGACAAAACCGCCAGAATTATTACCGCAAACGAAAAACTGCTCAACGCCCAGCCGGCGACGAAAAGAAATCCCCACATCGTCGAATACCAGTGCGGGTCGAGCGTCATCATCCAGTCAACAGCCGCAAATGTAACGACCAGAACATAGAAAACAATTGTCGGACCGGAAAACTTTCCGGCATCTGCCAGATTTTTATCCGCTTCGGCATAAGTTGTCGCTTCGTCCTGTTGGCGCGACCATTTATTGAGAAAAAACGCCATCAGATACCACAAAACAAAATACAAAACGGCGCGGATGATAAACCATTCAACCGACAGATAAGGCTGGCGGTGAGCGATAATTTCGTCGCCCGTGCCGACGAGCCGCGTCCATTCGTAGAGATTGGAAACTCCGAGCAGAATCGGTATAAACAAAATTCCCAAAAGCGGAATCGTCCGTGAGCCGGCTTCGACGACGCGGCGGATAACCACGCCCCACGCGCCGCCTGTCAAATACTGCAAAATTAAAACGCCGAGACTGCCGACACCGATACCGCACCAGAAAATAAAGCCCAAAAGCCACGCCCGCAGCGCGGATTCGCGCTGTTCGGGAAAAAGCAGAGCGACGACCAGAATAACGAGTGAAAGAACGCCGCCGATTCCGAGCGCGGGCAGACGCCAGCGACTGATAAATTCCGGCGCGGCAAAATCCGCAGCGTCAAACTTATTGTCAATCATCGGTTTTGACCTCCGGCGTTTTGATTTTGCGGCATCGTCACGGAGTTATTATTTCCCGTCGCTTTATTTGCCGCGTTGTTTGAATTCAACTGCATATTTCCGTTCGGATTCTGGCTGATTTGCAGCGCGCGAATATACGCGACGATTGCCCATCGGTCAGCCGCCGGAATCTGCGAAGCGTAACTGTTCATTTTGCCCCAGCCGTTTGTCATCACATCAAAAAAATGTCCGTCGGGAGCGTTTCGCAGGCGGTCGTCGTGATACGTCGGCGGCTTCGGATAACCGCGCCGCACAATCATTCCGTCGCCCGCGCCGACCGCGCCGTGACAAACGATGCAAAAAACTTTATATCTC
Organism: Acidobacteriota bacterium; assembly: GCA_030948995.1. GTDB lineage: Bacteria > Acidobacteriota > Blastocatellia > Pyrinomonadales > Pyrinomonadaceae. The sequence goes on along the minus strand of JALYZF010000141.1, from coordinate 6,282 downwards.
TGCTCGCCTCTGTCGAGCAATTCCTGAGTTACGGGAACGGGGCTTTTTTCAATGTCGTTCGGAAAACTGGCGACGACCGTATTTCCCGAAGCGTCGGTTGAGGTTGCCGCAGGCGCATTATTGTCCACGACTTCTTTTTTACCTTGATAAAATGCCTTATCTTCATGCAGCCAACCGCGCGCCACCGTGCCTTCCGGCAATTGCCGCATCGCCTTTTTATCGTTAAAGAAATCGCTCTTTTTAAAGGCTTTATAGCGCGGCTGGTCTTGCATATCATAGCGGCAGCCAATGCCGAGCGAGACGACGCTTATTAAAATTATCCGCAGTAATTTACGGCTCGACATCGAAAACCTCCTGCGGACTTAAAGTTTGCATAAAACTTTTTGTTTCCTCGTAATTGAATTTCGGGTCTGAAGTTTCTATCAGCAGAAAGAATTTTTCGCGCGTCGCCAGCGCGAAACGCGAGACGTTAAAAACCGGATGATACGGCTGCGGCAAACCGTTGAGCAGCAGCATTCCGAAAACGGCGGAGAACGAGGCGAACAAAATTGTCAGTTCAAACATCGGCGGAATAAACGCCGGAAGACTAAAAAACGGGCGACCGCCGATAATCATCGGGTATTCGAGAACGTGAACGAAATACTGAAGACCCAATCCGGTCAAAAGCCCCGTAACTCCGCCCGCGAAAACCAAATAAGGCAGAATGCTGCGCTTTACGCCGAGCGCCTTGTCCATTTCGTGAATCGGAAACGGCGAAAAACCGTCGGTTTTCGTAAAACCGGCTTCCCGCGCCTTATTCGCCGCATCGACGAGCTGCGTCGGCGTGTCAAATTCGGCTAGCAATCCGTAAATTTTCTTGTCCATAACTTTCGCTTCTTTCAGCTTGCAGTCAGCCGCGTTCGCTGGCAGCCGGCTTGACACGGGTGAGTTGCCCTTTTATTCCGGCGGCGGGCAACCGCAGACTGACTGCAATTTCAATTCTACAAAATTTTAAGCCGTTTCCGTCGTCTCCTGCGTCTCAAGAACGTTTTCCTCAAAATCTTCCGAATGCCCGTGAACATTCGCCTGCGGAAGCAGCGTTCTGACCTCGAAAATCGAGATAACCGGAAGGAATCTGACGAAAAGAAATATTAAAGTTAAAAATAACCCCATCGTGCCGATAAACATCGACCAGTCGAACATCGTCGGCGAATATGTCGCCCACGAAGACGGCAGAAAATCGCGGTTCAAACTCGTAACGATAATCACAAAACGTTCGAGCCACATACCGACGCTGACGACGAGCGAAATAATAAATAGCCAGAACGCGCTTTCACGAAAACGCTTAAACCATAAAAATTGTATCGATACTCCGTTGCACAATATCAAAAGCCAGTAAAAAAACGAGTAAGGTCCGGTCAAGGTGCGGTTTTTAATCATAAACATCTCGAATATATTGCCGCTATACCAACCGAAAAAGAGTTCCATCGAGTAGCCATAGACGACAATCAAACCTGTCGCCAGCATCACCTTGCCCATCAGTATAAGATGCGTGTCGGTGATAAAATCCTTCATGTTATACCAGACGCGAAGCGGGATGCACAGAATTAAAACCATCGCAAATCCGGCAAAAACCGCGCCGGCGACGAAATACGGCGGAAAAATCGTCGCGTGCCAGCCCGGAAGCTGCGCCACCGAGAAGTCCAAACTGACGATAGAGTGAACCGAAAGTACGAGCGGCGTTGAAAGCCCGGCAAGCAGCAGATACGCGATTTCGTAACGATGCCAATGCCGCGTCGAGCCGCGCCAGCCCCACGAAAGAAGTCCGTAGATAACTCTGAAAAACTTATTTTTCGCGCGGTCGCGCAAAGTCGCCAAATCGGGAATCAAACCGATATACCAAAATAAAAGTGAAACCGTCGCATACGTCGAAACCGCAAAAACGTCCCAAATCAAAGGACTGCGAAATTGAGGCCACATTCCCATCGTGTTCGGATACGGAAACATCCAAAAGGCGAGCCACGGGCGACCTGTATGAAACAGCGGATACATTCCGGCGCAGGCGACGGCAAACAATGTCATCGCTTCGGCGAAACGGTTGATTGACGTTCGCCATTTTTGATTCAGCAGCAGTAAAATCGCCGAGATTAGCGTTCCGGCGTGTCCGATACCAATCCACCAGACAAAGTTGATAATCGGCATTGCCCAACCGACCGGCTGATTGTTTCCGAAAATTCCGACACCCGTAAAGACCAGATAGGTTATCGTCATCATCAGCATTTGCAGAATCAAAAAACCGATGCCGAAGCCGATAAACCAGCCGAACGGCGTTCTCCTGTTCAAGGTTTTATCGCTGATTCTGTCCGTAACGCTGGCAAAATCGTGATTACCTTCGACCATCGTCGGAAAGAGTTTTTTGGGAACGTCTTTTACCTCTTGCATAGTTTTAACTTAAAAGGTCGCTTAATGCGCCGCTTCGTTCGGTTTTCCCGCATTAGTGTTTTGTTCTTTAGCCAAAGCGCTTCTATTGGTTAAATCCGATTTGTAATCCGGCATTTCCCTGTTCTGGTTTTTCAATCCCGCCAGATACGTCGTGCGCGGCTGTGTATTCAAATCGTTGAGCAAAGTGTAATTGCGCTCGTCTTTTTTTAATTTGACGACCTGACTGTCCGGGTTGTTCAAATCGCCGAACACAATCGCGTCTGCCGGACAAACCGATTGACACGCCGTTACGATTTCGCCGTCGCGTATTTTGCGCCCTGCTTTTTCGGATTCGATTCTTGCCGACGCGATGCGCTGCGTACAGTAAGTACATTTTTCCATCACACCGCGCGAGCGAACCGTAACTTCCGGGTTTCGCATCAATTTGTATTGCGGCGTATCCCAATCCTGATACAGCAGAAAATTAAATCGTCGAACTTTATACGGGCAGTTGTTCGAGCAGTAGCGCGTTCCGATACAACGGTTATAAACCATATCGTTTAAGCCTTCCGCGCTGTGAACCGTCGCCGCAACCGGACAAACCGGCTCGCACGGAGCTTGTTCGCACTGCTGACATAAAAGCGGCTGAAAACTCAAAGTATCGGGATTGTTCAAATCATTGCCCGTGTAATAAGCGTCAATCCGCATCCAGTGCATTTCGCGACTGCGTTCTACTTGTTGTTTGCCGACGACCGGAATATTGTTTTCCGATTGGCACGCGATAACGCAGGCGTTACAGCCGACGCAGCTATTCAAATCGATTGCCATTCCCCATTTGTTGCCGTTATATTCAAATCTCGGATAAATCGACTCGTCGTATAAATTTTCCTGCTCGCCCATCTTCGGGTTTTTCTCGAATTCTTCCAAATCATAGACGCGCAAAATGTCGCGTCCTTCCATATTGAAATGCGTCTGCGTCGAAGCAATCGTCGTCTGACTGCCGCGTTTTTTCAACTCGCCCGCGCCAAACCAGGGCGCGTCGGATTTAACGACCTCATAAGCGTTGTAACCGATGCCCGTGCCGATTCGCCCGGCTTTCGCTCGCCCGTAGCCGAGAAAGATTGTTACCACGTCGTCGGGCTGTCCGGGCGTAACCCAAACCGGCACGCCCGCTTGAATTTCCGCACCGTTGCGGGTCAGCGTCGCCAAATCGGAAAAAAGATTGCCGCCGTGAGTGTTGAGAAACGGCGTGCCTTCCGCGCCGCCGGTTATCTGTTCGACATCTCTGGTCTGATTGAAACCGAGACGCTTCGCCGTATTCGGGCTGATTAAAGCCACGTTATCCCAAGTTGTTTTTGTAACCGGTTTCGGCAATTCCTGAAGCCAGCCGTTATTGGAAAATCGTCCGTCATAAACAGTCGGGTCGGGCAGAATAGAAATTTCGAGCGAGCCGCCATTTGCCGCTTGCGGCGTGTTCTGCGCTAAAAATCCGGCGTTGACCGAAACCGTTTTTGCAGTCGCCGCCGTATTCGGAATGAATCCGTCGTGAACAACTTTGCGCCACATCTCGTCAAAGTTTTGGGCGGCTGAACCAGCAACCGCTCTTTGCGTTGAGTTGCCGTTTTGCGGCTGCGCGCTCGGCGCGGATGCAGTAATTGAAGGTTTGGTCGATGTCGCCTGCGGATTATTTGCGGCGCTGCCTGAAGCGTTTGAACCGCTGGAAGTATTCGCATTCGTGCTTGCCGCCATCGCTTTCGGCGCGCCGCCCGAAAAACCTTGTTTCTGCCAAGAATTTTTAATAATGTCGTAATCTTTCTGGTCGTAATTTTCTTTAGCGAAAACTTGCACAATTTCGTGCATGCTTCTGCCTTCGTAAAGCGGCTCAATCAGCGGCTGGACAATCGAAACCGTTCCGTCAAAAGCGCGCGTGTCGCTCCACATTTCAAGAAAATGCTTGCCATTGATGTGCCAGTGGCAAAGTTCCGCCGTTTCGTCCAGATACAATCCCGAATGAATGCGCAACGGGATTTTGTTCATTCTGTCGGCGTTTAATTTCAAATCGAAAGGCGTGTTGTAAACCGGATTCGAGTCGAGTATAACGAGCATTTTCACCGCGCCGCCGTCTATTTCCTGAACGAGTTGGCGCAGATTGTCAACTTGCAAATTTTCGGCATTCGGTTGAAACGGCTCGGTATAAGTTACTGTCGTTCCGACATTGCCGAGAGCCGCATTCATCGCGTGCGCGAGCGCGTGAACAATCGGCGGTTGATTTCCGCCCGCGATAACGATTGATTTGCCTTTATTCGCCAGCAAATCTTTTGCCATTGCGCCAACCCATTGAGCGTTTTCCGTATAAGTCGAAGTCGCACCCGAAACGCCAAGTGCCGCAGCAATCGCACGCGCTATTTCCGGCACTTGGCTCGGCTTGACTGCAAGGCGATGGTCGGCTTTCGCGCCCGTTATACTGACGGTCGTCTCCACCATATAAAGCCGGTTCATTTCCCTTTTTTCTTCGGAGACGCTGCGCGCTTTGGCAAAGTCCTTCACGTATCGAACGTTAAAGCTCGACAGAAAATCGGCGTCGAGCGACAGAATTCTCGCCGCTTGGTCGAATTTATAAATCGGCTGCGCCGTCGTGCCGAAAGCCATTTTCGCACCCGCCGTCGCGTTGTCTTTATTAATCGGCTCGTATTGATAAAGTTTGGCGTTCGGAAGTTCCGCGAAGATTTGTTTGAACTGATTAATCAAAGTCGGCGATGTAATCGTCTCGGTCAAAAATCGAATTCCCGCACCGCCGTCCGCTCGGTTTTGGTCAACCGCGCCACGCGCCTGCGCCATAAAATTCTGCCACGTCGAAGGGTCTCCGCGATAAATGACTTGCTGAGAACGGTCGGGGTCATACATTTGCAGAAGCGAAGCCTGTGCTAAAACGTCGGTCGCGCCAAGACTGCCCGGATGGTCTGGATTACCTTCGATTTTTGTCGGACGACCTTCGTTTGATTTTGCCAGCAAACCCGTCGCCACGCCTCCGAGCGTCATCGCCGTCGCGTAAAACAAAGGCTTGCCCGGAACTAATTCTTCAGGTTGGCGCACGTAAGGAACGATTTTTTCCGCCGGTTGAATGACGCAGCCGGAAAGTCCGGCAAAGGCTAAAGACGCGCCCATTACTTTGATAAAATTGCGGCGGCTCAAACCGTCTTCCCATTCTTCGGCGTGCGTCGGATATTCGCGCTTGACGAATTCCTCGAATTCAGGCGCGTCAACGAATTCTTCGACGCTGCGCCAATAATCTTTTCCGTTCTGGTCGAGAATTTTATTTCGCAATAACGCAAAATTAGTTTTACTGTCTTTGCTGGGCATATTTTTTAATTTCTATCTATGGCACGTCGAGCAGCTCGTCAACATCTGCGTGCTGCGAATTTTATAATCGGCTTTCAAACTTAATCTCTGCTCATCCGACAAATCGTTTCCGTCCCATTCCATATTGTAGATTTCGGATTTCGGACGAATATAAGCCTCCGGGTTGCGGTGGCACGACAGACACCATTCCATCTGCAAACTGTTTTCCTGATAAACGGCGGGCATATTGTCAATTTGTCCGTGGCAAGTCGAACAGCCGACGCCTTTGGCAATGTGTATGCTGTGATTGAAATAGGCAAACTCCGGCAAATCGTGAACTCGCTCCCACTCAATCGGTTTATTGTCGCGGAAACTGGCGCGCACGGGTTCTAAATACGGGCTGTCAGACCAAAGCTGATTGTGGCAGTTCATACAAGTCTGCGTCGGCGGAATACCTGCCGAATAAGATGTTTCAACCGATGTATGACAATAGCGGCAATCGATACCGTCGTCGCCGACGTGATGTTTATGGCTGAATTGGAC
>JALYZF010000033.1 GCA_030948995.1 Acidobacteriota bacterium | reverse complement strand
ATTTCGTCAGCCATTCCTGCAAATCGAGGTCGTCGGCAATGCCGCGAAAAAGCGACATCGGAACGTGCGTGTGCGCGTTTATAAGTCCGGGAATGACTACTTTTCCGACAGCCGAAATCGTTTGTTTGGAAACGAATTGCTTATTGATTTCCGCGCTCGCGCCGACGGCGACGATTTTATCGCCTTTAACGGCGACCGCACCGTTTTCGATAATTCGCCTTTGCGAATCCATCGTAACGACCGTTCCGCCCGATATAATTAAATCAACCGCTTTTTTCTGCGCGCAAATTGCCTGCTGAAAAATGAAAAGGAACGAAACGAATATTAAAATTTTTAACTTTTTCATAGCTGAATTTACAATTTTTTCGTTTTCGATGCAATACTCTTTGCAATTAAGTAATTATGAATCTTAAATTTATATTCAAGTGAAACGAATAATTATATCTATTTTAGGTGGAGTTTTTCTTCCGATTATTTTGGCGCTTTTAGCCATAACGATAGTTTGGCTATTTCCACAATATAATTTAACTGACATTAGTATAAATGGAGAAGCATTACCCGGATTAATTTTCGCGCCAATTGCAATTCCACTTTATATTGATGAATTTTTCACAATACTAGCTTATGGACATTTTGTCTCCAGTAGATTTTTGGTTAGAACAATTTGCTATTTGGGATTTGATTTTGTTCTATACGCGCTACTGACTTATTTAGTCATATGGTATTTCGACTTTTTCAAGCAGAAAGGAATGTTAGATTACAACTCAGAACCGCCGCCGCCGGAGTTTTAAATGAAATAATAAACCGATAATTTTTGACACTTTTCGCTTTTATAATATACTCGCTAAATATGAAAATCCCGAAATTTCTGCTACGCGGTTTCACTCGCCCGTCGGAGGCGCTCGTTGCTTCGCTCGGCTCGCTCGAACGCGACGCAATGCGCGAAGTGTGGCGACAAAAGGAAGCCAGCGTCAGGCAGATTTCCGCCGCGCTTGGCGAGCAAAACGCTTATACAACGGTGATGACGACGCTCGACCGTCTTTATAAAAAAGGATTGCTCAATCGGCGCAAACAGGGACGCGCGTTTTTTTATTCGCCGCGATTTTCGCCCGAAGAATTGGAGCGCGGCGTGACGCAGGACGTAATCGGCAGTCTTCTCGATACGGGCGACGCTGCTGTTAAACCCGTGCTGGCGTGCATAGTTGATGCTGTCAGCGAGCGCGACCTTGTTTTGCTGGACGAGCTTGAACGACTTGTGCAATCGAAACGGCGCGAGATTTCAGGCGAGGAATAAATGCTATGTATTTTCTACTCGGAACGGCGTTGATTTTTGCTTTACTGCTCGTCTCGAACGTCGCGGCTTCGGTTTCCGCAACTGTTTTATGGCGAGCCGTAGCGAGACGCGCCGAAAATTGGACGGCGCAAAGCCGCGCGCGATTTATTTTCTCGCTTCGCGTTTTGCCGTTTGTTGCCGCGCTCGTTTTCGTTCTAGTATTTCTCGTTCCCGCATATCTTTTGTTTGAACCGCATTCGTCCGGCGAAATTGTCAGCTTCAAATTAGCTTTTCTTTCAATTATTTCCGCTGCCGGCGTCGGCATAGCTTTCTGCCGCATCTTCCGCACTTGGCGTGCGACGCGGCGACTTGCTTCGGATTGGATGCGACACGCCGAAGCGATTAGAATTTCAGGCGTTTCGATTCCCGTCTATCGCATCCGTCATTCGTTTCCGGTCGTCGCCGTCGTCGGCGCAATCCGCCCGCGAATGTTTGTCGCCGAACAGATTTTTGCATCTTTAGACGAGCGCGAATTTCAAGCGGCAATCGCACACGAAGCCGGACATTTGGCGGCGCGAGATAATCTCAAACGGACGCTAATGCGCGGCTGCCGCGATTTGCTTGTCTTGCCTTTCGGAAATTCGCTCGACCGCGCGTGGACGGAAAATGCCGAATCAAGCGCGGACGAATACGCAGCGCGCATGGGCGGAAATCTAACGGCGCTGAATCTCGCCGCCGCGCTAATAAAAATTGCGCGCATCGTACCGGAAGGCGCAAAACCGACGATGCCCGCAGGCGCATTTTTGATTGAAGCGCAAACAGCCGAAATTGCCGCGCGCGTGCAAAGACTTTTGCAGATAGCGGAAAGCGAAAATATTTTAGAAATTCCGCGCGGTTTTAAATATCCTTATCGGTTATATTCGGGCGTTGTTCTTACAGTTATTTTATTAATCGCAACCAATCAAGAATTTCTCCAAAAAATTCACATTGCTTTGGAAAAAATTGTCCGCGTTCTCCAGTAAATTTTAGTTTATCTATTCTTCAATGAAATAATCCGAATCGACTTTTTTGATTTCATAAACGGTTGCGTTTGAAACGCCGACATTATAATCAATCATCAATTCGGCAAGTTCTTCACCATTTAGCAGAATTATGTTGCTACTTATAGTTTTAACGTAACCTTTAGCCTCCTTGGTAAAATCTGAAGTTGTTATGAAAACTCCTTTTCTAGCTTGATTCCCAAGCAACGCACCAGCAAATTTTTGAATTTCAGGACGGCTGACATTTCCTTCCCAACGCTTTGCCTGCAAATAAATCACATCTAAACCCAAACGGTCTTCCTTGATAATTCCATCAATTCCACCATCGCCACTCTTGCCAACTGCTTTGCCTGCGTCCTGCAAAGTTCCGCCGTAACCCATTTTAACAAGCAGTTCAACCACTAATCTTTCAAAGAATGCCGATGAACATGATTTTATTTTTTCAATGATTTCAGCAGCTAAAGCGTTTCGGATTGTTTGGTAAGCGTTTTCTAGCGACTCTTCCGGGGTATTATTTACATCTTCAACAGATTCAATTACAACTTTTGCCGTCTTGTCATTTTTTCGATTTTGAAACTCATTAAATTCAGAAAACTGTCTTAAAATTTTATTATCAATTCGATTTAAATCTTGAGATAAAATATCCAAACCCCTTTCTGAAATTTGGAAGAAACCTCTTCTTGAAGATTTTAAAAGTCCTGCTTTAGATAAGTAAGTTCGCGCCCAACCAACACGATTTCGGAAGATTGTTTGTTTTCCACTTGGCAATAACTCTTGTAGTTCAGTTTCATTTATTCCAAACTTCTTAGCTAAAGCAGTTGTAGCTTCTTGTGCAGAATGTTCTGTTTTATCACTTACAAAATGCAGGAGTGGAAGCATTATAGATTGATAATCAGGAATTGCCATAAATTTATTTCAAGAATTTGGTATCAAACGCTCGCGGCAGAAGTTCCTTCATCTGCACGGTTTCTTGTTTGCCGTTTAAGTTGGAAAACGTAACCGGCACGTCACCGCAAAATTCCCAGAGTATCTGGCGGCAAACTCCGCACGGCGGCGTCAATTCCTGCGTGTCGGCGACGACGGCGATTTCTGCAAATTCTCGCTCGCCTTCGGAAACGGCTTTCCAAATCGCCACTCTTTCGGCGCAAACGGTCAAGCCGTAGCTCGCCGATTCGATGTTGCAACCCGTATAAATTTTTCCGCTTTTCGTCTGAATCGCCGCGCCGACTTTGAAATTGGAATAAGGCGCAAACGCTTCTTCGCGCACGTCGGTTGCCGCTTTAATTAACTTGTTCTGTTCTGTATTCTTCACTTTGTTTTAATATCTCTTCACGGATTTTACTGCAAATAAATTCAATCCCGATTTCGGTATTAGCGTTTTCGGGAATGATTATGTCGGCGTAGCGTTTTGACGGCTCGACAAACTCGAAATGCATCGGGCGGACGGTTGCGAAATACTGAGCGATAACCGATTCAGTCGTGCGTCCCCGTTCGGTTATATCGCGTTTGAGGCGGCGAATAAAACGAATATCGCTCGGCGTATCAACAAAAACCCGCACGTCCAAGAGATTTAAAATTCTCGCTTCGGAAAAAATTAAAATGCCTTCGACAAGAACGACACGCTTCGGTTCGATATGTTCGGTTTCGGTTTTTCGCGTGTGAGTTTTAAAATCGTAAATCGGCATTTCAATCGCATAACCGCCTTTCAGACGCTTGAGATGATTCATCAGCATATCGCTGTCAATCGAATCTGGATGGTCAAAATTCGCCTGATGGCGTTCGTCGAGCGGCATATCGGCGAGGTTTCGATAATAAGAATCCTGCTCGACGAGAATCACGTTCTCGCGCCCGACCGATTCGATAATTTTTCTGGCGAGGGTCGTTTTCCCAGAACCCGTTCCGCCGCAAATTCCGATTATCATAGATTATTTTAACTTTGGAATGATTCGTTTTAATAATTCCTTAAAAGTCGCCGCAACTTTATTTCCCGTTTCCATTACTTCTTCGTGATTTATTATTTCATCGCTCATTCCCGCCGCCATATTTGTGATGCAGGAAATTCCTAAAACCTTTATGCCCATCTGCCGCGCCGTTATCGCTTCAGGCACGGTTGACATTCCGACGGCATCCGCGCCGAGCATACGCAGCATACGGATTTCTGCCGGAGTCTCGTAGCTTGGACCAGACAAACCGCAGTAAACGCCGCGCCGCAAAAGTCTCGGTTTTGCCTGTTTTTCTCTGGCTCCTTTTGCTTCTGTCATAGCCGTTGCCTCGCCGAGCGCGATTTCCTGATAATCGAGCGAATAAACTTCGGTCATATCGGGAAAGCGCGCGCCGAACTGCTCGTCGTTTTTTCCGCGCAGAGGATTCACTCCCATTAAATTCAAATGGTCGCGTATGAGCATCAAAGTTCCCTGTTTGAAATCCGTGTCCACGCTTCCCGCCGCGTTCGTCAAAATTAAACTTTCAACGCCTAAAACGCCGAAAACACGAACGGGAAAAACGACTTGCGCGATGTCGTAGCCTTCGTAATAATGAAAACGACCTTGTTGAACGGCAACGGGAACGCCCGCAACTTCGCCCAAAACAAGCTGTCCGGCGTGTCCTTCGACGGTCGAACGCGCAAAATGCGGTATCTGCTCATACGGAATTTTCACGGCATTTTCGACTTCTTCGCCGAACGCGCCCAAACCGCTGCCCAAAACGAGCGCGACTTTTATTTCTTTATCGTATTTCGAGCGGATAAAATCAGCCGATTCCTTTGCTTTTTCGTAACTCATAAGGACTTTCTTTTTATCATAAACGTTGTTTTGGGGGAAATTGAAAATAAGTTATTTGAATTTTGATACTTGATATAGTATCATTACGATAGTCTTTTTTCTTCAACGTTTTATAAAAGTAAGAGGTTCGTAACTAAAAGTAGAAATCTTCAATTCAAGAGATGCTACAAACATATTGCCGGATACATTTGTCTGGTAATTGTTCGTGCTATTCTTCACTACTAAAATTTAATTGATTACCTTCTATTTATTAGCAACATTAAATTAAAATGTTAATAAGAAAAGCGACTACAGAAGCAATTGATGAACTGGCGCAGAATTCAAAACAAATCCGCTTTTCACAACTTCTGACAATTTGTGAAAAGTTCTTTGGTAACTATCGAATCAACGGGAGTCATCATATATTCAAAACTCCTTGGAAGGGCGACCCAAGAATTAATTTGCAAAAATCTAAAGGAAGTTTTGCCAAGCCTTATCAAGTCCGCCAAGTTCTTCGCGCATTGCGGAAACTGAATGAGCTTAAAGAAGATAAGAAAAATGAACAAGACGACAAAAAAACAGGTAAATAAAGCTAAAAGAAAGAGTTTACCGAAAGTTGAACAGTATCTTTATAGTGTCGGCTGGTCTGATGAAGACGGTGCTTTCGTCGCGCGCGTAGCAGAATTTCCGTCGTTGGCTACGCACGGCGACACGCAGGAAGAAGCGCTGCGTGAAGTCAAAGATGTTGTGGATTTTGTTCTGAAAGATTTAACTGAATCTAAAGAACTGATTCCCGAACCGTTGGGTAAGCGTTCTTTTAGCGGAAAACTCGTTTTGCGAATGCCCGAATATATGCACCGGCAGCTTGCTCTCGAAGCAATGCAGCAGGGTATTTCGTTAAATCAATTGATGAATTTAAAGTTGGAAGCAAGCCGTTAAAATATTGTTTCCAAGCGGTTTATTTCTCTTTTCTGTATGGAATTCCGAGCGACTTCGGCGCGCGCGATAAACCGATAAATCCGGCAAGCACGATAATCGTTAAAACATACGGAATTATCTGTATAAACTGGACGGGAATGTCTTCGCCCGAGGGTAGTTTGAAAACGCCTTGAATCTGAATCGTCAAGGCTTCCATCAAACCGAAAAACAGGCACGCAAAAAACGTTTGCCAGGGTCGCCATTTTGCCAGAATCAACGCGGCAAGCGCAATATATCCGCGTCCGGCGGTCATATTTCTGGTGAATAAAGAGCTTTGCCCAATTGAAAGATACGCGCCGCCTGCCGCCGCTAAAACGCCTGACAAAATAACTGCAATGTAGCGAAGACGAGTTACATTGACGCCCGCCGCGTCCGCCGCCGCCGGATTTTCGCCCGTCGCGCGCAGACGCAAACCAAAAGGCGTTTTATAAAGCACATACCAGCAAAGCGGAACAAGCAAAAATGCAAGAATTGAAGCTAGTGAAAGACGATTGAAAAATTCCGGCAAAAGATGTTCTTTGGCAATCTGCGGCGTCGAACCTGACGAATCGTAAATCGCGCCGCTGATAACAGCGGGCAATCCAATCATCAAAAAATTTATCGCCATTCCCGATACAACTTGGTCGGCTTCAAATTTAATACACGCAACGGCGTAAACATACGCTAAAGCCGCCCCCGCAATCATTCCCGCGATTAATCCGACGTATGGGTTTCCGGCTTCGTATGTAACGACCGCGCCGGTAAAAGCGCCCGCCAGCATCAAGCCTTCGAGCGCGATATTGATAACACCCGAACGCTCTGAAAACATTCCGCCGAGCGCCGCAAATATCAAAGGTGTGGCAAGGCGAATTGCCGAAAAAAGAAGTGCAATGGTAAATAATTCACTCATACTTTACCTCGCTTTTTGGCATAAATTTGAAAACACGCGACAAACAAAATAATAATTCCCTGCAAAACCCAGCCGATGTCTTTTGAAACCTTCGGCGTAAAAGCGTCAACAAAAATTTGACCGCGCTGTAGCACACCGAAAAACAAAGCGGCAATAAAAACTCCTAACGGGCGATTTCTGCCGAGAAGCGCAACAGCAATTCCCATATACCCCCACTCTGCCGAAAATCCGTCGTAATAATTGTGGCGAGTTCCCAAAACTTCACCGATGGCGACCATTCCGGCAAGCGCGCCGGAGACGCTCATCGCAACAACAATTTGTTTCTGCGGCGAGATGCCGCCGTATTCAGCCGCGCTCGCATTTTCGCCGACGGCGCGTAATTCATAACCCCATTTGGTTCTCCACAAGAAGATATAAACTAAAAAACACATCAAAATTGCCAGAAGGAATGCGACGTTTAACGGAACGTCTTTCGGAATAAACGGCAGAAATTGATTGAGCTGCGGAATATAAGCGCTATCGCCAATCGGCGCGGTTTGCAAAATCGCGTCGCCCGGAATTTTATAATGATATTGCGTAAAATAACTAACTAAAGATATAGCAATAAAGTTAAGCATTATCGTATTGATAACTTCGTGCGAGCCAAACTTTGCTTTCAAGATTCCCGGAATCGCGCCCCACAAACCACCGGCAACCATCGCCGTTAAAATACAAAGCGGAACAAGTAGAACGGCGGGCAGGCTCATCCAAGACCAATCTTCTTTTTTGCCGAAAACGTCAACGACCGTGCCACCGAATTTAATTCCGACCCAAGCGGTCGCAAACGCGGCGACATAAAGTTGACCTTCCGCGCCGATATTTAAAAGTCCGCAACGAAACGCGACCATTACCGCTAGACCTGTAAAAATCAGCGGCGTGGCGAAATGAAGCGTCCAACCGATGTCTTTTGCCGAACCGAAAGAATTCGAGAGCAGAAGATAAAAAGTATTAAACGGATTGTCGCCAATCAACCAGACAATTATTCCGCCAACGACAAACGCCGCCAGAACCGCCATCAGCGGCGATAAAATTTCGCGTAAAATTTTCATTTTTCTAAATGCAGATAAACCGCAAATTCGCCTAACTTGTCTTAACTAATAATTGGCGAAATTACGGAAATTCTCTATGGATTAAATAAACCTGCGTTGTAAATATACATTTGAAAACAAAAAGTGTCACCTGAAAATTTTGAGAAATGAAATTTTTAAAAAGTGAAATTTTTTGCAAAAAATACTTGACAACGATGCACTCAAGTTTTATTATTGATTGTGACTAAGCAATTCAATTAACTTGGTCGCATAATTATAAATATTTATTTTGGAGGAAACTAAAAATGAGTATTGTTAAATATGACCCGTTTCGTGATTTAAGGACTTTGCAGGATGAAATGAATCGTTTATTTACGGGAAGCCTTTCGCGTTCCGGCGGCGGACAACAAGATGAAATAATGCGCGGCGCGTGGTCGCCGAGCGTTGATATTTTCGAGAATAAAGACCAAATCGTTCTCGAAGCGGAATTGCCCGGAATGAAACCGGAAGACGTTGAAATCTCGATTGAAAACAATGTCTTGACGCTTCACGGCGAGCGTAAATTCGAGAAAAAAGACGAAAGCGATAACTTCCATCGCGTCGAACGAAGCTATGGCGCGTTCACGCGCTCATTCACGTTGCCGCCGACCGTAACAAGCGAAAACGCGAACGCGGAATTTGAAAACGGTATGCTTCGGCTGACTTTGGCAAAACGCGAGGAAGCCAAACCGCGCCGCATCGAAATTAAAGCCGGCGGTCAAACGGGCGCGGCAAAACAAACTACTACGGAAAGCAAAAACAAATCGGCTAACGCCTAATTGTAAAGGCTGAATTTCGGCGGGCGAACAAGGCGGCAAGTTTCGCCTTGCGCCCGCAGTTTTTTGAGCGGAAAATGTTTTATAAAACGAAAAGAAATTAAATCTTTAATTAACAGCCTCAGTAAAGTATCGAAGATAATTTAGTAATGATAAAGGGATTTTAATTTATGAGATTTGACAGATTTACAATTCGCGGACAGGAAGCTGTTCAGGAAGCAATCGGCGTTGCCGAAAAAAATCAAAACCAGCAAGTCGAGCCTGAACATCTGCTTGCCGCAATGCTTGAGCAAAAAGAAGGCGTCGTTCGTCCGATACTTGGGAAAATCGGCGCGAATGTTCAGACAGTTACCGGCGAAATTGACGCGGCGATTGCGAAATTTCCGAAGGTTTCCGGCGGTCAGCAGTATTTTTCATCGCGCACGAATACGATTTTTCAAAACGTGCAGAAAGAAGCCGAAGCGTTTAAGGACGAATATTTTTCGACCGAACACTTACTTCTGGCAATTGCCGCCGAAAAAGAAGGCGACGCGGGCAGAATCTTGCGCTCGAATGGAATTACACGCGACGATGTTTTCAAAGTCGTCGAACAGATGCGCGGCGGAACTCGCATTACAGACCAGAATGCGGAAGAAAATTTTCAAGCGCTCGATAAATACGCGCTTGATTTAACCGAACGCGCGCGCAACGGAAAACTTGACCCGGTAATCGGGCGCGACGACGAGATTCGTCGCACGATTCAGATTCTCTCTCGCCGCACAAAAAATAATCCGGTTTTAATCGGCGAGCCGGGCGTCGGTAAAACGGCGATTGTCGAAGGTTTGGCGCAAAGAATCGTTTCCGGCGATGTGCCGGAAACATTGAAAAATAAAAAACTCGTTTCTTTGGATTTGGGCGCGATGCTTGCGGGCGCAAAATATCGCGGCGAGTTTGAAGACCGTCTGAAAGCGGTTTTGAAAGAAATCGAAAAAGCCGAAGGACAAATTATTTTGTTTATTGACGAACTGCACACGCTGGTCGGCGCGGGCGCGAGCGAAGGCGCGATTGATGCGTCGAATATGCTCAAACCGACTCTGGCGCGCGGCGTTCTACGCGCGGTCGGCGCGACGACGCTTAACGAATATCAAAAATATATTGAAAAAGATAAGGCGCTCGAACGCCGTTTCCAACAGGTTTACGTCGGCGAGCCGAATGTCGAGGACACGATTGCGATTCTGCGCGGTTTGAAAGAACGCTACGAAGTTCATCACGGCGTTCGCATCAAAGACAGTGCTATTGTCGCGGCGGCGACTTTATCGAATCGTTATATTACCGACAGATTTTTGCCCGACAAGGCGATTGATTTAATTGACGAAGCGGCGAGCAAAATCAGAATCGAAATAGATTCTCTGCCGCAGGAAATTGACGAACTCGAACGCGAAACGCTTCAACTGGAAATTGAAAAGCAGGCTCTTTCCCGTGAAACCGATGAAAAATCCAAAGCGCGCTTGCAGGATATTGAAAAACGCATTGCCGATTTGCAGGAAAAATCCGGCGGAATGAAAGCGAAATGGCAGTCGGAAAAAGACGAAATCGAAAAGATGCGCGGCGCCAAAGAAAAACTCGAACAAGCCAAGCTGCAACTGGAGCAAGCCAGAAACGCGGGCGATTTAAATCGCGCGGCAGAACTGCAATACGGCACGATTCCGACTTTGGAAAAACAGCTTGCCGACGAGCGGCAGCACCTTTCGGAATTGCAAACCGACGGCGTTTTCTTAAAAGAAGAAGTTGACGAAGAAGACGTTGCGGAAGTTGTAGCTAAATGGACGGGCGTTCCCGTCTCGAAAATGCTCGAAGGCGAAATGCAGAAACTCGTGACGATGGAAGAAAAACTGCGCTCGCGCGTTATCGGTCAGGAAGAGGCGTTAGAAGCCGTAGCAAATGCTGTTCGGCGTTCTCGCGCCGGACTCCAAGACCCGAATCGCCCCGTCGGTTCATTTATCTTTTTAGGTCCGACCGGCGTCGGCAAAACCGAAACGGCGCGCGCTTTAGCTGAGTTTTTATTTGATGATGAACGCTCTATGATTCGCCTCGATATGTCGGAATATATGGAAAAACACGCCGTCGCTCGAATGATTGGCGCGCCGCCCGGATATGTCGGCTACGAAGAAGGCGGGCAGTTGACCGAAGCCGTTCGCCGTCGTCCGTATTCGGTTGTGCTGTTTGACGAAATCGAGAAAGCGCACCCGGACGTTTTCAACGTTCTGCTGCAAATTTTGGATGACGGACGGCTAACCGATTCCAAAGGTCGCGTCGTGGACTTTAAAAATACGGTTTTGATTATGACCTCGAATTTAGGTTCGCGCGAAGTTCAATCGGTCGGCGACGACGACAAGCAGATGCGCGTAGCCGTTACGCAGGTTCTGCGCGATTATTTCAAGCCGGAGTTTTTGAATCGAATTGACGATATTGTCGTCTTCAAACAATTAGCGCGCGAGCAGATTGCGAAAATCATTGAGGTTCAACTGGCACGCCTGCGCGGAATGCTCGACGAGCGCGGAATTGAACTTATTTTGGACGATTCAGCAAAGGAATTGCTCGTCGAAGAAGGTTACGATCCGGCATTCGGCGCGCGTCCCTTGAAACGCGCGATTCAAACGCTGATTCAAAATCCGCTGGCGGTCAAACTTCTTAGCGGCGATATTACAAACAGCAGCACGATTCGCGTTTCGGCAGCCGGCGACGGCAAAATGAAGTTCACGCCAGAGACGGCGACGGCAAAGGCTTAATTAGTGGTGAGTTGTCAGTGGTAAACCGTGAGTTGGAAGACGAATTCCTTAACTTATCACTTACAACTCACAGTTCACCGCTTATTTTAGTTTTGGTAAATCGTTTGTTAGACTATATTTTCAGTTATACAAACTATTTATCCGAATTTATGAACAATTGGTTTAGAAGTAAAAAAATGAACGAACAAGATTTTATTGACGAAGAAATTTTAGAAGGACAAACCGAAGAAACTCCGGTTAATGATAAACGTCGCTTTAACAATGAAGGCGAAAGACGCGAGATGAATTCTAAAGAAGAAAAATCGAAAGAGCCTGTAAAATCAGCGCGTGAAACGGAACTCGAAACGCGCCTCAAAGCCGAAACCGAGCGGCGCGAAGCCGCCGAAGCGAAACTCGTCGGCGTGCAGGCGAAATTTGAGGAAATCAAAACTCAGATGGAGCGTGAAACTCAAGAGATGCGCCGGCGCTTGATGAAAACTCTCGAAGACCGCGCCAAACAGGAGCAATTTAATTTTCTGACGACGCTGCTTCCGGTTCTCGACAACCTAAATTTGGCGGTCGACGCGAGCGAAAAAGATTCGTCATTTGAACATCTGCTCGAAGGCGTCAAAGGCACGGTGCGCTCGTTTGAGCAAGCGCTGATAAGCGTCGGTGTCGAGCCGATTGCCTCCGTCGGCACAGATTTCAATCCCGAAATGCACGAAGCGGTCGATACGGTTGCAGTCGCGCCTGACAAGGACGATAAAATCACGGCTGAATACGCGCGCGGTTATCGTTTCGGCGACAAACTTCTTCGACCCGCCAAAGTGCAGGTCGGCAAGGCAAAAGCTCAATCGGCTGGCGAATAACTTTGAAGATAAGCGACTATAAATTCAAATCTCGACCGTCAAGATTAAACTTGAATGCGGTTGCACCTGCACGGTTTAAATAAAAACCAACTGACAACCGACCACTGACAACTAACAAAACAATGTATCCAGAACTTTTCCGCATCGGCAATTTCCCGATAAACACATACGGCTTGCTGCTTGCGGTCGGCTTGGTTTTAGCATTGGTCATTGCGGCACGGCTTGCCTCGAAAGACGGTTTGCCGAAAGAGCGCATTTACGATTTGGGTTTGTGGACGATTATCGGCGGGCTTTTGGGGTCGAAAATCTTGATGTATTTTACCGAAGATAACGTCCAAGTTTTCTCGCTCGATTTTCTGCGGTCGGGTGGCGTTTATTATGGCGGTTTCTTGGGCGGATTTTTCACGCTTGTCTTTCTGGTTCGTTATTACAAATTAAACTTTTGGAAAATTGCCGACGCATTTGTGCCGGGTCTGGCGCTCGGACAATTTTTCGGGCGGCAAGGTTGTTTCTCCGCCGGTTGCTGCTGGGGCAAGCCGACCGATTTATTTTGGGGCGTGCATTTTACCGAGCAGGCGCACGAATTTACAGGCGTTCCGATTACGACTGCCGACGGTTTGCCGCTTCATCTGCACCCGACGCAGCTTTACGAATCGTTTGCGATGCTCGCGGTTTTCGGCGTTTTGTATTACTTGCATCGCCACAAACGTTTTGACGGTCAAGTTTTAATCGCATACGGCATTCTCTACGGAATTATTCGTTTCTGCATTGAATTTCTGCGTGACGACCCGCGCGGAAACCTGTTCGGCTTGACCGACGCGCTGGGAATTTCGACTTCACAGATTATCAGTTTAATAGTCGTCGCCGGCGCGGTTGTGTTTATGATTTATCGTTTAAAAACTGTCAAAGAAAGCGTAGCAAGCTAAAGTATGAAGAAATCGAAATTTGTAAGATTGGTAATTTCAAGCGTAGTTTTTCTGTTTCCTCATTTACTCGCCGCACAAATAAAAAGTCAGCCTTACTGTTCAGTTTTTAACCAAACAAAAAATTTTGTCGGCAAAATAATTAAAACAAGCGCACTGATGACTTATTCGACCGTCGCTAGAGTTGACGGCGGCGATGCGTTTTTATATTCGCCTGATTGCAACAACGGCGATTACTTTGCGGTCGTGAATTTTTCCAAACTGAAAAGTTCGAGCAAATGGGGAAAGTTTTTCGCACAATTGCCTGAACAAAAAAATTATATGCTTGAAGTAAATTTTACCGGCAAGCTAGAAACTTCAATCGCGCCATTATTCGGGCATCTCAGCTGGTGTTTGTCAGAGATTAAATTTACAGAAATAAGCTCCATAAAAGATGTAACGGGCAATTCTGAAATTAAAAAGCCTGATGACGAAGCACAAAGACCTCTGACCGATAAAGGACATTTATTAAGATTTATCAGTCATGAATTTGTTTTGTCTTTGCTCTTCAATAATGAAAATAGAGCAGAAATAGAGAAATACGTCTCTGACAATTTTTTGTTGACTGATATAAATGGAAATAAATATCAGAAAAACTCTTACCGAAAAATAATTTTCAAAGATTTATTTGCTGAAGATGAAAAGCCGTATAATTTAAGCGTGAAAATAACCAATATAGTTTCAAGAAAAGATTATTATCAAGTATATGGGACATTTGCGAACGAAAACAAAGAAGGAAAAAAGCAGACTGTAAAATACAAACATATCTTTCAATCAACAAAAGATTCTTGGTCATTAAGAGAAACGCATTTCACAAAATCTTAAATGGAGATTGACAAAAAAATATCTGAAACAAGTGAATCGAATATATTTTACAAAGTTGAATCGGCAGACGCCGGAAAGCGACTCGACGCTTTTCTATCGGAAAAAATCGAAAATCGTTCGCGTTCGCGTCTGCAAAAATTGATTGATGACGGCGACGTTTCGGTAAATGAAAACTCGGTGAAATCTTCGTATAAAGTTCGCGCCGGAGACCAAATAGAAATTGAGCTGACCGAACCTTTAACCGAAACTTTCGAGCCGGAAGATATTCCGCTCGACATTGTTTTTGAAGACGAGTATTTAGCCGTCGTCAATAAACCGGCGGGAATGGTCGTGCATCCGGGCGCGGGAGTGAAATCCGGCACGCTGGCAAATGCAATCGCTCACAAGTTCAAGGTTCAAAGTTCAAAGTTCAAAGTCGAAAACGGTTTGGATGAACAGGCGAGAATCGAAAATATAAAATCGAGCGTCGGCATCGTTCACCGCCTTGATAAAGACACTTCCGGTTTAATTGTCGTGGCAAAATCCGAAGAAGTCCACGAAAAACTGAGCGAACAATTTCGCGTGCGAGAAGTCTTCAAATCTTACGTCGCGCTCGTTCACGGCGAAGTTGCGGAAAAATTTGGAGAAATTGACCAACCCATTGCGCGCGAAAAACACAATCGCACGAAAATGGCGATAAGAGGGCACGGGCGCAATGCTTTAACTTTATGGCGCGTGCGAAAAAAATTTGAAAAATTTACGCTTCTAAATGTCGAGATTAAAACCGGTAGAACGCACCAGATTCGCGTTCATTTAGCTTTTATAAATCATGGAGTTGTCGGCGACGAAACTTACAACGTCGGACGCGATAATAATATAAAAGACCCGTTTGTGAGAAAAGCCGTCGAAGATTTAGGAAGATTTTTTCTGCACGCCGAGCGGCTTGCTTTCACGCATCCGAAAACGGGCGAGAAATTGGAATTCTACGCGCCTTTGCCGCCGGAGTTGAAAAATTTTCTTGAATTATTAAAGTAGGTGTCAGGTTTTAGGGATTAGGTGTTAGTCAAAATACTAAAACCTAAAACCCAACACTTATTGTCTTTACCAGCTTTCTTCTAACGCTTCCCTTTCGCTTTTCGGATTAAATATTTTTCTAATATGCCCGCAGTCGTGACCAATCTCGCTCCAATGTTCGATTTTCAAATCAATTACGGCTAAAGCCGCCGTCTTCATCGCTTGCGTTTCTCTGGTCAAAGCCTTGATGAGTCCTTCGAGTCCGGGGTTGTGTCCGACCAGCATAACCGAATTCGTGCCTTCGTCCGTTGTTCCGGCAATTACTTCCAGCAGACGGCGCGGGCTGGCTTCGTAAATTTTATCGTCATAACGAACGTCGCTTTTTATCTGCGCCGTTTCTTTTATTAAAATCGCCGTTTGCTTGGCGCGCTTGGCGGGCGAGGAAATAATCAAATCGATTTGAAACTGATTGTCGAAAATCTTCTCGCCGACGAGCGGCACAGCGTCAAGCCCGCGTGTATTGAGCGGACGGTCAAAATCAGCCAGATTATCCGCGTCGTCCCAACTCGATTTGGCATGGCGCAGAAGAAAAAGTGTTTTCATAATTAAAAAATTATTCGTCGCCGTCCGCTCGAATTATTTCTGACGCGGCGATTTCCTGAAGAACAATCGGGCGCGGCTCAAAAATGCTTTTGAGCGTCGAATAAATTTGTTTTTTCAGGACTTTGTCTTTACGGGCAAAAAGTAGAACGTCGGTAATTGATAATATACCAGCAATTTGATTGTTTTTGTCAACGACCGAAAGGCACGCCGATTGATGTTTACGCAATTTTTTAAAGCAATTTCATTCATCAGTTGTCATTATTTTTTCACTTTCATAAACTATAAAATTCTATTTACGATTCACGATTCACGATATACGTCTTACTATATTAAAAGATGAAAACACAAAAACTCGCCGCCATCGACATCGGCTCAAATTCCTTGAAACTCGTTATCGTCGAAGCCGCCGCCAGCGATTCTTTTACGGTGATTTTGCAGGAGCGCGAGCGTGTTCGGCTCGGACACGAAACGTTAAAAAATCGTTTTTTGTCGAGCGAGGCGATAAATTTATCGAGCGAAGTGATTGAAAAATTTCGCTCGATTGCCGAAAGCCGCGTGGTTGATTCGATTATTGCAGTCGCAACCGCTTCCGTTCGAGAAGCGCGCAACGCGGCGCAGTTTGTTGGCGAAATCGAACGGCGCACGGGCGTCTGCATCGAAGTTCTCTCTTCGATTGAAGAAGCGCGATTAATCGGCGTCGCAGCGTCGCAATTTTTCGGTGCTGAAAATTCATCGCTTCTCAATATCGACATCGGCGGCGGCTCGACCGAATTGTCTCTGATGAAATCGGGCGAGCCGCACAAACTTTTCTCTATGAAACTCGGCGCGGTCGGTTTGACGGAAAAATTTATTTTCAGCAATCCGCCGAAAGGAAAAGAAATAAAAAATCTGCAAACCGAAATTGCTTTTGCCCTTGAACATCCGCTGCGAAAAATAAAAAACGAAACGTGGAAAATTTCGAGCGGAACTTCCGGCACGATTCTAAATCTTGCCGCGCTTCTGAATTTTCGGGACGATGCAACCTCTGCGGAGAAGCCGAAAATTCAGCTTAAAAAACTCGCTGCGCTCAATCGAATGCTGGCGAATATTTCTTTAGAAGACCGCGCTAAACTTCCCGTCATCAGCCCGCAGCGCGCTGAAGTCATCGTCGCCGGCGGGCAGATTTTGGAAGGCGTGATGCAGGCTTTGAAAATAGAAACGCTTGAGCCGTGCGCTTTTGCTTTGCGCGAAGGGGTCATTATTGATTATCTGCGCCTTATTGAAGCCGAATCCTTACCGCCTGTCCCTGATGTCGAGGATATTCGGCTGCGCGATGTTTTCGCCATCGGCAGACGCTACGGTTACGAAGAATCTCACGCGCTTCAAGTGGCGAATTTAGCCGAAACGATTTTCGACGCGCTCGCTCCCGTTTATAATCTCAAACGACACGGGCGAACATTGCTATCTGCCGCTGCGTTATTGCACGATGTCGGCTATCACATCTCGCACGAAGCGCACCATAAGCATTCGTTTTATCTGATAAAACATTCGGAAATGACCGGCTTTACCGAAACCGAGAAACAAATAATCGCTCTAATCGCGCGCTATCATCGCGGCACTTTGCCGAAGGAAAAACATCTCGATTTTATGCAGTTGTCAGAAAAAGACCGCCGTATGACCGCGCAACTCGGCGCAATTCTCCGGCTTGCCGAAGCGCTCGACCGAGGACACGAAAACCACATCAGCGGTATGCGATTCAAACTCGACAAACGCGATTTGTTTCTCAAACTCGAAAGCAACGAAGACTGCACGGTCGAGCGAAAAGCCATTGAATTGAAAAAAGATTTGTTTGAATTCGCTTACAACTGCACGCTCATTGTTCAGTAAATCAATTTACTGTGAAGCAAAAAGGTCTCAAAACTGGGCGTTTTTGACACTCCAATTGTTGGTTATAATTAGCTGTTCAGTTGCGATACTTTTTCTTATTAGGTTTGTCCTTTTTGCCCAAACCATAGAATCTATCGTCATCTCCGCAGCAAGTTACACAAATGTCTCTGCCTTGTTTGACTAAAAGAATCTCGGTTAATTTGCTTCCAATGTAAAGCTCAATTCGCCCTTTTGAATTAATCCTTTCGCCTTCGGCAATCACAAATCTATTTGCATCAATTTTCCACCTCTCTTTCAGGATGAAATGAACATTATATAAGCGACGACGATTTAGTTTGCGGGAATTTTCACCTTTACCAAGACGAGCAATAATAAATAGCAGTTCATTATTTGAAGTTAAATCGTTCCCTAATCTGTCCAATCTTGCAGAATTTTCCTCACAAGTGGCTAAAATCGGTTCAACAGTATTATTTTGGGCTTTTAGAACCACGAATGAAGAAAACAAAATAATGGTAACCAATGCTATTTTCATATTCCTTTTAACTTTTCATCTGACTTGAACCGGAAACGGCACGAAGCATAAAACGAAAATCAGAAGCGTTAAAATTGCAATTAGTATGCGCGGAAAATTAAGCGGCGCGTCGTCGAGCGGTTCGGGATGCCGGATTTTCATCATCACGCCCAAAAGAATCGTAAACAGCAAGCCGCTCGGACTGCTGTAGATGAACCAACCGCAAACCGACAGCAAAACCATTACGACAAAAGCGATTCTTCCAGTCCAATGATGAATCCGTTCGCCGAAAACGGCGTAAACCGCGTGTCCGCCGTCGAGTTGCCCTGAAGGAATCAAATTCAAGCTCGTTACCAGAAGCCCGATCCAAGCAGCCGCCAGAAACGGATTAAATGTCTCGAAAGCCGGATTGACGTTTAAAATTTTTGCCAGAAGTTGAAAAAATAACGGGTGCGAAAAATAAATTCCGATTTCGTCGGCGCGTCCGGCGGAAGGGTGATATGTCAAAAGACCGATAACAGCGACGGGAATGAGCGCGATAAAACCGGCAATCGGACCGGCGACGCCGATGTCGAAAGTGGCGCGGCGCGAAGGCAGCGGCGAAACTATTTTTATAAACGCGCCCAAAGTTCCGGCAGGACCAATTAAAGGCGGCAGAGGAATAAAATACGGCAGAGTCGCGTCAACGCCGTAAAGCCGACAAGCAACGTAATGTCCGGCTTCGTGCGCCGTTAAAATGACGAGAAGCGAGAGGGAAAATTTCAAACCGTATTGCAAAGTTTCAAAATCAGATGCCAGCCTTTGAACGGTGTCAAAAATAAGATGCAGATACTGCGCGGGCAAAGAATTGATAAGCTGCAAAACTTCTGTCCAATTTTGCGGGTCTGGCAAATCGGGGAAAATCGGAATCTTTCCGAATGGCTCTAAAACGCCTGCAATCGTTATCGTAAAAAGCGCGGCGAGCAGCAGTGCGATGTGTTTTGCCCAAGTTCGTGCGGTCGGACGCATCGCTTCGCGGCGGTCGAAAAACTGGTTGGCAGCAGAGTCGAGATTTTCCATTGTGAAGGCAAAAAAATAAATCGCCAATCACAAAATTATACTCGATGATTTTGCGATTGGCGATTCTACGGTTTTTTCAAAATCAATTTATAAAGTTTAAGTTTTCCGTACGGTTTTCGCTTGCAGTTCTTTGCCCGGTTTGAAGCGAATGGTTTTGCCTGCCGGAATCGGAACTTCGGTTCCCGTGCGCGGATTACGACCGATGCCGCGTTTTCGCGGTTTGACGACGAAAACGCCGAAGCCGCGCAATTCGATTCGGTTGCCTCTGGCAAGCGCGTCTTTCATTGCGTTAAAAAGTGCGTCAACCACTTGTTCCGCTTTTTGTTTCGGCACGCCCGTCTTGTCCGCCACGCGATTGACAATATCAAGTTTAATCATATTTTTGTCCTGTAGAAATTTTAATAGAAAAACTCTCGGCTAAATACTTTAAATGAATAATAATGACCTAAGTTCACATCTGTCAAGGTTTTGCGGAAAGATTTCCGGCGACTAAAGTTGCAAAGGCTTTCAAGTATTTTCATATCTTATGTAATCCAAATTACCAAAAATAAGGCGTTTGCGTTTTTCCTTCTACCTTAGAAATTTTTTGTGAAACTCTAAAAAATATTTTAAAACCTCGTCGGGAGTTTCAAAATGCGGGAAATGCCCGACGCCTTCGAGTTCGATTATATCAGTTTGGTGCGGCACGATTTGGCGAAATTTTTCGACCAGATGCGCGCCTGAAACTCTGTCATCCAAGCCGTTAATAAAGCGAAACGGCTGCGTCATTTTTTGCAAAGCATCGAGCCAACGCG
>JALYZF010000025.1 GCA_030948995.1 Acidobacteriota bacterium | reverse complement strand
GTTCTCGGTGGCGGAAAATCATAAAAAACCAATTTATGCCATTGTCGGTCCGACGGCTTCGGGCAAAACCGAAATCGGCGTCGAACTCGCGCTGAAAATCGGCGGCGAGATTATCAACTGCGATTCGGTGCAGATTTACAAAGGCATCAAGATTGCGACGGCGAAGCCTTCAACGGAAGAAATGCGCGGCGTGCCGCATCATCTTATCGGTTATGTCGAGCCGAATGTGAAATACACGGCGGCTGACTGGGCGCAGGACGCGGCGCGCAAAATTTATGAGATAGAAGCGCACGGAAAATTTGCGATTATGGTCGGCGGAACGGGTTTTTATTTGAGAACTTTGCGCCAGCCGTTTTTTGAAAGTCCGAAAACGGATGAAAATTTAAGAGAAAGACTGACAAAACTCAAAAACGAGAAAGGCGCGGAGCATCTTTACAAAATTTTACAAAGAGTTGATTCGCTTTCAGCTGCAAGAAATCAACCGCGCGATTATGTGCGCGTGATGCGCGCGTTGGAAGTTTATTTTCAAACTGGAAAACGTCTCTCGGACGTTCAGGCGCAACGTGAAGCGCCGCCGGAATTCGCGTCGAGGATAAAGATTTTCGCCCTTCTTCCGCCGCGAGATTTGCTGTATGAACGTATAAATCGGCGCGCTGAAATTCATTTTCAAAGCGGTTTGGTCGAAGAAGTGAAACAACTCCGTGACGCGGGCGTAAAAGACGATACAAACGCGCTCGGAGCGCACGGTTATCGGCGAGTTTGCGAATATCTGCGCGGCGAACGAACTTTGGAGAGCGCAATTGAGCAGACAAAACAGGACGTGCGAAATTATGCCAAAAGGCAGTTGAGTTGGTTTCGCCGCGAAGAAAATGTCGCGTGGCTCGCGGGCTTTGGCAATGAGGCGGAAACGCAAAATCTTTTGTGGAAAATTCTCGAAATTTAATTGTGAAAGATTTCTTGTATGTCGGGGTAAATCTGTTATACACTTAAAGTTGTTGTTCCCCGACTTTGAAAAAAGAGAAATTGTCATGGAAAAGACTACTGCCCAGAATATACAGGACGCATTCCTAAATACGGCGCGGCGAGAGAGATTAAATGTGATTGTTCATCTGCTGCACGGCGCGACTCTTTCGGGTAGAATCAAGAGCTTTGACAAATTTTCAGTTCTGCTCGACGTTAGCAATCAAGATTTCCTGATTTTCAAACACGCTATTTCAACCGTTTCTATCGAACGAAAAAAACCTGAATAAGAGAAGAGATTTTGCGCGGACAATTTATTACTTTTGAAGGCATTGACGGCAGCGGCAAATCTACACAGCTACGGATGCTTGCCGACAGCCTGCGGATTCAGGGATTTGATGTTTTAACGACGCGCGAACCGGGCGGCACATTGCTCGGTCGTCGCCTGCGCGAAGTTTTTCTGGAAACTGAAGAAACCGTCGCGCCACTCGCCGAACTTTTACTGTTCGCCGCCGACCGTGCTCAACACGTTAATTTTCTCGTCAAGCCTGCTTTAGCCGAAGGAAAAATAGTTGTTTCCGACCGCTACGCCGACGCGACTTTTGCTTATCAAGGCGCAGGACGCGGTTTTTCCGAAGATACAATTAATCAGGTTATTAAACTGGCAACCGACGGACTTGCGCCGGATTTGACGCTTTTCTTTGATTTGCCGGTCGGCGACGCGCTCGCCAGAACCGTTGTTCGTTCAACAAATGGCGAGAAGAAAAATCGAATGGACGAGGAAACAGCAGAGTTTTATACTCGCGTTCGCCAAGCGTATCTGGATATTTCAAAACGAGAGCCTGAACGTTTTCGCGTTGTTGACGCGCTCGGCTCGCCGCAGGAAGTTCACGCCCGCGTTTTGGAAATTGCCGCCAAATTCTTAAGCTGAAATAAGGAAATTTATATTTTCCATTTTCCATTTTCCGTTTTCCATTTTCAAAGTTTTTATGTTCGACAAATTTATCGGCAACGCGCATATCAAGGAAATTTTGCGGCGAATGCTTGCCCAAAAACGCATTTCGCATTCGCTTCTTTTTGCAGGCGCGGACGGCATCGGCAAAAAGCAGTTTGCGCTGGAGCTTGCCAAAGCATTTGTCTGCCAGAATCCGCAAAATTTTGAAGCGTGCGACGCTTGCGCCGCCTGCCTGCGCGCCGACAAGTTTGATTTGCCGAAATCGGACAAAAAGGAAGATTACGAAAAGGTTTATTTTAGTCAGCAGCCGGATGTAGGAATGGTAGTTCCATTCAAAAACAGCATTTTGATTGACGCCGTCCGCGACCTTGAACGAGAAGCAAATTTTCGTCCCTTTGAAGCCGAAGCGCGGTTTTTTATAATTGATAATGCGGAAAAGCTAAGCTCCGCTAAAGATAATGCCGCTAATGCCCTGCTAAAAACTTTGGAAGAGCCGCCCGCGAGCTCGTATATTTTCCTCGTTTCATCGCGCCCCGACGCGCTTCTGCCGACGATTCTTTCTCGTTGCCAAACTCTACGTTTTGCTCCTGTCGCGGAAAACGAAATCGCAAATTACTTGGTTTCGACCAAACAATTTTCGACCGATGACGCCAAACTTCTCGCCAAACTGTCGAACGGCAGCATCGGACACGCGCTCGAAACAGATATTGGTAAATTCCGAGAAACGCGCGACGCGATGCTGAAAATTTTAGACAGCTTGCTCGCCCACGAAGACCGCACGGTTTTGCTACGCGCGTCTGAAGAAATGAACGACGCCAAAAACAAAGACAATTACGACGCGACGCTCGAAATTCTGGAAACTTTGATTCACGACGTTTGGACGCTCCGGCTCGGACGCGCCGAAAAAATTGTCAATGCCGACATTGCCAATCAATTAAACAATTTTGCCGCGCGTGGCGGGGCAAGGCGTTTTGCTTCTTGGCTCATCGAAATCGAACGAATGCGCGAAAACTTTCGCGTCAATCTCAATCGCAAAATCGCCACCGACGCGCTGTTTATGCAAATGGCAAACGCATAAACACAAAAATAATATATTTCTTGACTGTAGGTTATAATAAAGCTAATTTTGAAAAATTGGAGAAATAATATGTTAAACCTCAAATTCATCTTCTTAACCTTTTTTCTGTCATTTACTCTTAGCTCGTTTGTTACTGCACAAGAACAATCAAAGACAGATTTATCAATTACTAAAGACTTACAGCCGGGCAAAGCGATTGAAATGCCTAAACCGAGATTTCCAGCAACGGCGAAAGCACTTGGAATAAGCGGGCAAGTAAATGTCATTGTTAAAATTGATAAAAACGGAGATGTGATTTCGGCTATTGCTAAAACAGGACATCCTCTCCTTATACCAGCAGCTATTGAAGCTGCTAAACTAGCGAAATTCACGCCTACAACTCTAAATGGTGAAACAATTATTGTGACTGGAACAATTGCTTACAATTTTATAAGAAATCCCAATTGGGAAAAAATAGGAAACTCGCTAGGAAGTATTGAAAATCAAGTGCCTGTATTTGGTGATGACAGCATAGAAAGTGATTTTATTTCTAAAGAGTTAAATGAATTAAAAGAAGAGTTAGATGAGCTTTCACAAAAGCAAGATAATAAAGAAAAGGCTCGCCTCGCCGCAAAGGTGATAAATTCTATTTATCAAAAATTATCAATTCAAGAACCAACTAGTGCTTGGTATTTTAGGTTGGGAGTAATACGTTCAAAATTCACTATTAAAACAGGCGAAGAATCTTCCTT
>JALYZF010000022.1 GCA_030948995.1 Acidobacteriota bacterium | reverse complement strand
GCACCGCCGAACCACGCCCGATTGCTTATCAAAGGCAGAGTTGGTGGACAACGAAGCCGATGGTTTTCATCACGCGCCGCGTCGCGCCCGCCGAAAAATCGCCGACCGATCCGGGCTATGAAGCCGCCGAACAGCGACGAACGCAGACTCTGTTTTCTGATTGGACACCCCGCAATTTGGATAAACATCAGGAAAACGTCGAAATTTACAGCAATTGCGAAACGGTAGAATTATTTTTGAACGGCAAAAGTTTAGGCGAAAAACCAAAACCGGCGGACGATTCGCCGCGCAATTGGAAAGTTGATTTTGAGTCCGGAACGATTAAAGCCGTCGGCAAAAATGACGGCAAAGCGGTCGCCGAATACGAACTCAAAACTGCTGGAATTCCGGCGAAAATGGTGCTTTCGGCTGACAAAAATAATCTGGTAAACGATTGGAACGATGTCGTTTTCATCAAAGCGGAAATCGTTGACGACAAAGGCGTAATCGTGCCGAACGCCGATAATTCAGTTGTTTTTAACACGAGCGGCGCGGGCTATATCGCCGCCGTTGACAGTGCTGACAACACCGACACAAGCTCGTTTCAGGACACGAAACGAAAAGCGTTTCAAGGAAAAGTTTTCGCGTATTTGAAGGCGAATAAAAACACCGGAAAAATTACTGTTTCGGCGCAGTCGAGCAATTTGAAAAGCAATTCGATTGTGTTGAACGTCAAATAAAATCAATTAGCCGTGAGCGAACACGAAAGGACACGAAAAAGAAAAGAGAGGAAAAGAATATTTAGCCACAGATGGACACAGATTTTTTAGGGCGGATAAGAAAGATTTTCTTGATAGTTTTTTAGATTTATCTCTTGGATTTATCAATTCTTATCTGTGTCCATCTGTGGTAAAAAATTTCTTAATTCTTTTCGTGAAATTTCGTGTCTTTTCGCAGCTAAATTTTCTGCTCGTCAACTTCAATAAAAAATTATGAAGATGAAATATCTTTACATATTCATCGTGGTCAGTCTTTCGCTGATTTTTCCGCTCGCATCGAACGCCCAAATCGGACGACGATTTCCGTCTGAGAAAAAGATTGTCAAAGACCCTGTAACCGGCACGATGCTGACGTTTTTGACCAGCACGCCGAACGGCGATTCTAAGATTTACCAGACGCATAATCAGTGGACTTCGGACGGGCAATGGCTGATTTTTCGCTCCGGCAGAGTTCGCGGCGAAGCGATGGCAGTCAATGAAAAAACGGGCGAAATGGTGCAGGTGACGGAAGGCGGTTATACCGGAATGTTGAGCGTCGCCCGCAATTCGATGAAGTTGTATTTTATGCGTGACCCGAACCGGCAGGTGGTTCGGGAACAAAACGGCGCACTGCCGAACGGACGGCGCGAACCTGCATCTTTGCAAATTGTCGAGGTTGATTTGGCGAAACTTTTTGCTGACAGCGCGGCGGGAAAATTGCAGTCTGCCGTCGTTTATCAGAGAGTTTGCGGTACGACTCCGCCGGAAATTCAGGCGGGCGGCGATATGGCTCTTGACGGCGACGAAACGCGGGTTTATTTTCGCGTCGGCAAAGACGAAGCAGCGCGTCATCTCGAGCCGGTAACGAAGATCGAGCCGAATTTCGGTCCGCGCAATATGGGCGCGGGACCGTCGGGAATCGCTTCGATGGACCTTAAAACGGGCGCGATCAAGCACGTTGTTTCGGTCGGTTTTCAAATCGGACATATTCAAACGAATCCGTGGGTTCCGGGCGAAATCGTTTTTTGCTGGGAAACCGGCGGCAAATCGCTGCAACGAACGTGGACGGTTTTGGCGGACGGCAGCGGTTTGCACCCGCTTTATCCCGAATCGGTTTACGAATGGGTAACGCACGAAGCCGTCATTTCCAAAGACGAAGTGGCGTTTGCGATTATGGGACACCGCCAAATTCCTAACAGCACCGTCAAAGTAGCCGCCGGAACGGAAGTGAGCGGCGCTAATCCCGGACAAGACGCGGCGTGGGGACCTTCTGGGACGCGCGAAAAGCCGACCGGCTTGGGAATCGTCAACTTGCGAACGCGCGAAATGACGATTGCCGGACAAACGCCGTCGGGCAGCGGTCTGTGGCACGTTTCCGGTTCGCCGGACGGACGCTGGGCGGTCGGCGACGATTTTTCGCGCAGCATTTATCTGATTGACCGCCACACCCGCGAAATGATTATGCTTTCGACCGGACACAAACAAACCGCCGCCGACCATCCGCACCCGACGATGAAACCCGACGGAACGGAAATCGAAATCCAATCCGCGATGCTCTCCGCCGACGGAAAATCAATGAATATTTGTATAATTCCAGTGCCGGAAGAATGGTTGAAACGAAAATATTGATTGTCTATGCAAAATTTAAAATGGGGATTAATCGGCGCGGGCGACATCGCAAAAAAACGAATCGCGCCAGCTTTACGCGATTTGCCAAACTGCGATTTGATCGCGGTTAATCGAGGTCGCGCCGAACTTGCCGAAGCATTTGCGGTCGAATTCGGAGCGCGAAAATGGTTCGCCGATTGGCGCGAACTCGTTGCCGACGATAAAATCGAAGCCGTCTATATCGCAACGCCGGTTTTTCTTCACTGCGAGCAAACAATCGCCGCCGCTAAAGCCGGAAAGCACGTTTTGTGCGAAAAACCGATGGCGTTAAATTCCGCCGAATGCGGACAAATGATTGAACTTTGCGCGGCAAGCAGCGTCAAACTCGGCATCGCTTACTACCGCCGTTTTTATCCGGTAATCGAGCGTATCAAACAAATTATCGAATCCGGCGAAATCGGGAAAGTCCTCTTTGCGAACATTAACGCTTTTGAATATTTCAACCCGACGGCGGACAATTCGCGCCGCTGGCTGATCGAAAAATCGCAATCCGGCGGCGGTCCGATGATGGATTTCGGCTGTCATCGAATTGAAGTTTTAACAAATCTTTTCGGTCAGACGCAGCGCGTCGAAAGCATTGTCGCCAACGTCGCTTTTGAACGCGAAGTCGAAGACACGGCGACGGCGATTTTCCAATTTGAACTGGGAATGTGTGCGAATTTAACCGTTACCCATGCGGCATTTGAACCGCAGGACACGCTCGACATTTTCGGCACAAACGGTTCAATTCACGTC
This sequence comes from Acidobacteriota bacterium, assembly GCA_030948995.1. GTDB lineage: Bacteria > Acidobacteriota > Blastocatellia > Pyrinomonadales > Pyrinomonadaceae. Next base: position 15,311 of record JALYZF010000022.1, on the reverse strand, counting down.
GCCATTTTGAATCGCGGCGAACTGAAAATCACAACCAATAATGGCGAGCGCACCGAAAATCATCCGCCGCATCAAAACGTCCATCAGCCTTTGATTGAAGACTTCACTGAAGCTGTTTTAAATGATCGAGAGCCATTAGTAAATGGCAAAACCGGAAAAATGGTGGCGCAAATTGAAGAGAAAATTTACGAAAAAGGCTGTCGCATTTAAAGCGAATTTGAACATACAGGTTAGAACCGCCTGCGATAGCGGGCAGTTGAAGATTGCCAACTCGAACTAATCAGCTAATCGCTCAAATTTATTAGCTTTAACCACCTGCTACCGCAGATGATTCTGTCTCGCCCCTGACACTTGATCATATTGAAACAATTACTTCTTAACTTTTTTACCGCGCTCCGAGAAATAGCGTGAAAGCGGGTCTTTCCTGAGCAATTTCAAGCCCTCAACAACGGCGGCGGCGTTTAATTCGGCTCCGGCGCGGCTCGTGTGCGTGTGCGTGTCGGCGAACATCGACTCGACTTTCGCTTCGTCCATTTCGTCGTATTTCGCGGCGACAATGTTGTTGAGGTCAATGAACGCGGCATTTTCACTCTTGGCAACATCCGCCGCCCATTTCCCGTAATCTTCGGAATTACGCACGATTTTGCCGTCTTTCCACATTTTTCGCGGAATCAGCGAGCAGACGATTGGTGTCGCGCCTTTCGCCCGCGCGTCGGCGATAAATTTTCGCAGATACCAGCCGTAGGAATGAACGACTTCGTGTTTTTTGGTCAGAAGATTATCAATTTCCTGGGTTTCTTCGTCCGTGCCTTTGATTGTTCCGCGAGCGCGTGAATCGTCGTTGACCGCGCCGTTGTCGTTGTGTCCGAACTGCATCATCACAAAATCGCCGGGTTTGAGCATCGCCAAAACTTTGTCCCAATGTCCGCCGGTCAAATACGTGCGGCTGCTGAGTCCGCCGACGGCGCGATTGACAACGTTGATTTTCGCCGGATTGAAGTAATCAACCAGCGGTTCGCCCCAGCCCCATTGTCCATTTGCGCCATCGCCCTGTCCGTTTCTGACCGTCGAATCGCCGATTAAAAACAGCGTCGGCAGCTTCGGATTCGTCGGTTCCGGCAGCGGTTTCCTGTTTGAATTACCCGGCGACGGCAGTTTCGGCGCGTTCTCCTGCGCGTTGACGGGAATCAAGTGTAAAAAGCCGAGCGTTAAAGCGATGGCGGCGAAATAAAAAAGTCGGTTCAGATTTTTCAATGCAAAAATAGCTCTCTTTTGTAACATAATTTTAGTTTTCTCTATTTTGTCATCATCTCGATTTGCTGAAATCGTAATGAAAAAAATCAACATCTACAAAGCCTTCGTCGGCTCTGTTGTTATAATTGAAAATACCGATCCGGTCGCCGCGATATGAACCCCACATCATTTGATACGGCTCGCCGAAATTTTGATACGTTTTGCCGTCTAAACTGTAGAAATACTGACTTTTGCCGTCTAAACCCCAGGTTGATTTTATCCACATATCATTGCCTTTGACAACATTTCCGGCAGTCAAATCTCCTTTCAAATTAAACTCTAATTGGCGTACCGCGCCGTGCTGCGCCACGCCGAAAGATGAATAATTCGGCGACGCGAAATGGCATAATCCGGCTTTTTCGCCGTCAGCCAATCCGCGCAAATCGAGTTTGATGACGACCTCATTAAAAGTCGTCCGCATCACGCGCTGCGTCAGCGTATTTCCGGCTTTCAAAATGTTGTCGCTGTCGAGCGTTTTGAAGGCGCGAAGCCGCAAAAAACCGCGTCTTTCAGTCAGTGACCATTTTTCCGCCCGCGGTTGATAATTAAATTCCCACTGCGGCGCAATTTCGGTTTTGCTGAATTCATCGTCGGTTTGCGGCGTAACTTTTTTCGTGCTGCGGACGGGCATTTTCCCGCTCCACACCATTTGCCCGATGCCGTCTGCGCCGACATTTCCTATGATCGGAAAGCCTCCAATCCACGTTACCGGCAGCAAACTCATCACGCGCCCCGACCAATCGCCGCCGCCGTGATGCGTTAAAAAATACCATCCGCCGCCCGTCGTCTGCAAGATGCCGCCCTGATTCGGTTCTCGAAACTCTTTTTCGGCGTGGTTTAATTGTTTGATTTCGTCGTAAGGTCCCCAAATATTTTTCGCGCGTTCCATCATCACGACGCGACCTTCAGATTTGACTTCGCTGAAAAAATGGTAATAAAAGCCGTTGAATTTATAGAGTTTATTGGCTTCGCTGCCCTTCGATTGGTGAATAACTTTGCCCGATTCCCTCATAATATCGCGTCCGTCGGGCGTTAATTTGAACAGATAAATTTTGTAACCGTCGCTGAAATTCGTGCCGACCAGATAACCCTGCCCGTCGTCGTCCCAAAACGGAGCGCAGTCGTCCCAGCCTTTTTCGGCTAAAACCCTGTGCAATGGCTGCCACTTTCCCGCCGGATTTTTCGCCGTCGTCATAAAATAACCTTCGTCCGGCGTGCCGAAATAAATCCAAAATTTCCCGTCGTGAAAACGAATCGCGCCCGCCCAAATTCCTCTGCCGTAACGATTCATCTTGTCCCAATTCAATTCAGGCGAAATCTGCGTTAAATCGCTGGCGGCGTGGCTTAAAATTGTCCAATTGACCAAATCTTTCGAGTGCAAAATAACTATTCCGGGCGAAAATTGAAACGTCGAGGAAATCGCGTAATAATCTGAACCGACGCGAATCGCGTCCAAATCGCTGTAATCGCTTGGCAAAATCGGATTCAGAAAAGTTCCATCGCCCTGATCGCCCCAAGTTTGCCAATCTCCCCATGTTCGGGCAAATTCTTCAATTTGCCCGAATACACATCGAGCCAAAATGAAGCAGATGATGACAAATTTTATAAACATCCGAATCATAAATTTAGCAACGGTAAATAATTGGTGCCGGGTTTCCAATAAATTGCCGCCTGCTTCAGCCAGTTAGTTTTTCAGTCAAAGGTGTTCACTAAGAATTATTTTATTTTTATTGATTTTTTTTTGGTTAAGCGGTTAAATACTATCTCAAAGTCTGTTGTTACGCAAAATTATAAAAAGGCTGGAGCGCAAGCCGTCGCGGCGAAATATTCATAAAACAAATTTGCAACGGAATCAACATAAATATGTTTTTTGTAACTCTTATTTTTAACAAATTCAAAGTGCGCGGAACTTTTATCAAAATTAATATTTTTTCAAAAAGTATTATTTTGTTCTATGCATTTTTCGTTTCATTGCCAGGAATTCTTCAAGCGAAAGGAAATTTCGACGGCAAAACCGACCGACTGCTGCGGTATCGCCCCGACGGAAAAGATTTCGTCATCGAAAACGGCAGAGAGTTTTTCAATCGTCCGCTTTACGGCGGCAACACGGCGTTTCGTGTGGACGCGGGCGACAAGCCGGAATTTTCAATTTATCTGCCGGGACGCGGCGGCAATCTGCGCTTTGGAATTAAAACGGCGAACGGCGCAAAATGGCTTTTTGATGCCGATAAAATTATGACGCGCTATCGTCCGGGCGCGATGATATATGAAATCCGCGATGCGCTTCTGGGTGACGGCATTTTGAAATTGACGGTTTTGGCGATGTATCAGACCGAAGGTTTGCTAGTTCGCGCCGAATTGCAAAATGCGGCAAACGTCGAATTAATGTGGGCTTACGGCGGCGCAAACGGTGAGCGCGGCAGGCGCGACGGCGACATCGGAACGGAACGAGTGCCAATCAGCGAGTTTTTTCAACTTAAACAGGAGTTTTGTAAAGACAATAGATTTTCAATCGAAACAAACAATTTCACGCTCGAAAGCAATACGGCGAAAATCGTCGGATTGATGCCGCCGGACGTCAAACTTTTCATCGCCGACGCGCGAAACTGGAATAACATCAACGAACTTTTCGCATTTGCCAATCAACCGACCGAAACGCCCGTCATCGTCGGGCGTAAAAATTTGCGTCCGAATCAGACGGATTACTTCGCATTGCAGAGAATCGCCTCGACAAATAAAATATCCGCCGACAAAAATAATGAAACGCAGCAAAATTTAGACAATAAAAATCTGCTTCCCGCATATAAAGCCGCAGATTTGCCGAAAATTTACGACGAAGCGGAAAAACAGCGCGAATCAATCGCAGACCGAGTTTCAGCCGACACACCCGATGCGTTTATCAACGCGGCTACGGCGGCGTTAAATGTCGCAGGCGATGCGGTTTGGGACGAACAACAGGGCGCATTTATGCACGGCGCGGTCGCCTGGCGTGTCAAACTTTTGGGTTGGCGCGGACCGTATTTGGGCGACGCGCTCGGCTGGCACGAGCGAATACGGCGGCATCTTAATTATTGGGCGACGCGGCAAAATGTCGCGCCCATTTTGAGCGAACCGGTCAAGCTGGATGCGTCGGTCAATTTTGCGCGAAATGAGCCGGAACTGCACACGAACGGCGACATTTCCAATTCGCACTACGATATGAATCTCGTCTATATTGACGCCCTTTTCCGCCATATTTTATGGACGGGCGATGTCGAATTTGCCAAAAAAATGTTTCCCGTTATCAAACGTCATTTGGCGTGGGAACAAAGGCTTTTTCGACGCGAATTCGGCGCGGAAAAACTGCCGCTTTACGAGGCTTACGCCGCGATTTGGGCGAGCGACGATTTGCAATACGGTGGCGGCGGAGTCGCCCACGCAACCGCTTATAATGATTATCACAACAAAATGGCGGCGCATATTGCCAAATTGATCGGCGAAAATGCCACACCTTTCGAGCGCGAAGCCGATTTAATTTCGCGTTCGATGCGCAAAAATCTGTGGCTCAAAAATCAAGGGTGGCTCGGTGAATATAAAGATTTGACCGGTTTGCAGCGCGTTCACGAAAGCGCGGCGGTGTGGACGTTTTATCACGCGGCAGATTCGGAAACGCTGTCGCCGTTCGAGGCTTGGCAGATGTCGCGCTACGTCGAAACGCAGATTCCGCACATTCCCGTTCGCGGCGAAAATGTGCCGAACAGCGGTTTTTACACGCTTTCGACGACCGATTGGATGCCTTATACGTGGTCAACCAACAACGTCGTGATGGCGGAAGCGATGCATACCGCGCTCGGTTTTTGGCAAAGCGGGCGCAAAAATGAAGCGTTTAAATTATTCAAAGGCGCGATTCTCGACAGTATGTTTCTGGGAATTTGCCCCGGCAACGCTGGAATGACGACACAGTTCGATATGGCGCGGGGCGAATCGCAGCGCGATTTTGCCGATGCCGTCGGCATTTCGTCGAGGGCTTTGATCGAAGGACTTTTCGGCGTTTCGCCCGACGCGCTCGCCGGAGAATTATTCGTTCATCCGAATCTGCCGACCGTTTGGAACTATGCGAATTTGAAACATCCCGATTTTAATTTTTCGTTCATGCGTGAGAACTTAAAGGAAACTTATATTATTGCGCCGCATTTTCCAAAACCGATGAATCTGCGTCTGCAAATTCCAGCGCTGCGCGACCGCATCGCTAAAGTTTTGGTCAACGGAGAAATGGTTAAATGGCGGGCGGATGAAAATGCCGTCGGCGAGCCGCGCATCGAAATAAACGCCGCCAACTCATCGCGTTACGAAGTATTGATTGAATGGAAAGGCGATGTAATTTCAAACGCCGCCGCGCCGAAAATTATCGCTGAAAACACAAATTTCGCGGAGCAGTTCGGAAACGCCGAACTGCTCGAAATTTCCGACCCGCAAAACGCTTTGCGCGAAATTAAACAGACATCGAATTCTTTGACGGCGAAAGCGACGGAAAATATCGGGCAGCGGACGATTTTTGCGAAAGTAAAACAGGGCGATGTAATTTGGCAGCAGCCTTTGATGTTTGAAATTCGTCCGGCGTTCGAGATTTTACCGATAGAAAATCAGGACGTAAATTATCTCCGTTTTAAGGTCAGAAACAACACGCCGCAAGCGTTTGATAAATCCGTCAAAACGATTATCGGTGTGCGAACTGAAAATTTAATTTTGAAAATTCCGGCGTTCGGTGAATCGGGCGAAATAGACGTGAACTCCGGCGGACTCGCGGCAGGTTCAAATCAAATTTCGATTGATTTGGGAAACAATCAAACAGCGAAAAACAATATTATCAACTGGAAAATCAAAGCGAACGTTACAGCAAAATTTGAAACAATCAATTTAACATCCGTTTTCAATGATAAAGTAACGAATATTTTTCAGCACGATTATCTCAGCCCGCGCTCGCCGTTTGTTTCGCTGGCGATTCCGAAACAAGGCATCGGAAGCTGGGTGCATTTTGACGAAAAATTTACCGTTGACGATGCGGGTTTGCGGCAAACTGCCGATAAAAATGGCGGCAAACTGATTTTGCCTGACGACGTTCCGTTGGCGACAGCGGGCGCGAACGGTGAAAAAAATATCGCTTTCACGTCGCAATGGAACAATTTTCCGCGCGAAATTTCCGTGCCTTTGAACGGTCTAGCGTCGCATATTTATTTGCTGATGGCTGGTTCGACCAATCAAATGCAGAGCCGTTTTGAAAACGGCGAAATTATCGTTAAATACGCCGACGATTCGACCGAAAAACTTTCGCTGGAAAATCCGAGGAATTGGTGGGCGGTTGACCAGGATTATTTTATTGACGATTTCGCGTTTAAGCGTCCCGAAGCGATTCCGCCGCGTGTTGATTTAGTGACGGGAAACGTCCGCGTGCTTGATTTGGCGAATTTCAAAGGCAAAGGCAAAAAAGTTTCCGGCGGCGCGGCGACCGTTTTGGATTTGCCGCTCGACGCGGGTAAAAATTTAAAATCTTTAACCGTACGAGCGTTGGCAAACGAAGTCGTCATCGGTTTAATGTCGGTAACTTTGGTGAGAAATTGATTTATGAAAAACGATTTGAAATTTTTATTTGTTTTGATTGCCGCGATCCTTTTCCCAGCGACCGCGCTGGCTGATGTCAGATTGCCGGATATCATCGGTAATTCAATGGTTTTGCAGCAAAAACAGAATGTGCCGATTTTCGGTTTCGCCGACGCGGGCGAAGCCGTCACGGTGACATTCGGCAAACAAAAGAAAACGGTCGTTGCCGACGGTAACGGCAAATGGCGCGTTGATTTGAAAAATCTCGAAGCGAGTTTCACGCCGCAGTCTTTGACGATTTCCGGCAAAAATAAAATCGAATTGAAAGACATTCTCGTCGGTGAAGTCTGGCTCGTCGCCGGTCAATCGAATATGCAGCGGCTTCTGCGCGAAACGGCGAACGGCGCAGAAGTGCAAGCCGCTGCCAATCATCCGAATATAAGATTATTCAACGCCAGCCGCGATGTCGCATTCAAAAAGAAACAGGGAAAATTGGGTGAATGGCAAGCCTGCACGCCCGAATCAGTCGCGGAATTTTCCGCCGCCGGTTACTATTTCGGCGTGGAAATGGAAAACCGTTTGAAAGTTCCAATGGGGTTAATCAATTCGAGTTACGGCGGTTCGCAAGCCGAAGCGTGGACTCCGGTTTCATATTTAGCGGCGAATCCAGATTTGAAACCGACGGTTGACCGCACGGCGATTTGGGCGGCGGAACGCCCGAAAGTAAAAGTCGAATACGCCGAAGCTATTAAAAAATGGCGCGAAGATTCGGAAAAAGCTAAAGAATCGGGCGCGAAACCGTCGCCTTCGCCATCGGTTCCCGACGCGCTGCGCGATTACCGCGTCGCGTCTTCGATTTACGACGGAATGATCGAACCGCTGATGCCGTTTGCCATCAAAGGCGCGATTTGGTATCAGGGCGAATCGAACGAAGACCGTGCCGAACAATACAATATTTTACTGCCGACGATGATTCGCGCCTGGCGCGAGCGTTGGGACGAAGGAAACTTCCCCTTCGGCATCGTCCAACTACCGAACTATCGTAAACCTTCCGACGAACCGCAGGACGCGGCGTGGAGTTTCATCCGCGAGGCGCAGCGCAGAACGGCGATGAATATGCTGCACACCGGTTTGATCGTCACAATTGACATCGGCGAAGCGAACGATATTCACCCGAAAAACAAACTCGATGTCGGCAAACGAATGGCGATTTGGGCTTTGAAAGACGTTTACGGCAGAAAATTGAGCGATTCGCCTGACTTTCAGAAAATGGAAATCAAAGGCGACAAAGTTATTCTGACTTTCGATGATGTCGGCAGCGGATTAAAAATCAAAACCGGCGATAAATTAGACGAATTCGCCATCGCCGACGCGGACAAAAAATTCGTCTGGGCGAACGCGAAAATCATCGGCAAAAACAAAGTCGAAGTATCGTCGCCTGACGTGAAAAATCCGCTCGCCGTGCGTTACGCTTTCAACAATAATCCACGCAATCCGAATTTGACGAACGATTCCGGCTTGCCCGCCGCGCCGTTTCGCACCGATGACTGGAGCGATCCGACCGCCGGAAAAAGATAGTAAATCAAGCGGTGAAATAAAAAGTGATTCACAAATTTTTTGACGAATTTCAGCTTAGTTGTCAAAAAACTGTTAAAGTTTTTCAAAAATCTTTAAGGAAAATAAAAAAATGGCAGCTTCAGCGGAAGATTTGGGCGGTTTATATGCCGACAGTATCAGCACGTCAAAAATCTGGCAGGTGATCGGCGCGTCGTCGGTCGGGACGATGATCGAATGGTATGATTTTTACATTTTCGGTTCGCTCGCCGGAATAATTTCGCCGCTTTTTTATCCGCCGGGCAACGACACTTTCGCATATATCGCGTATTTGGCGACATTCGCCGTCGGTTTTATCGTGCGTCCATTCGGCGCGTTGTTTTTCGGGCGCATCGGCGATTTGGTCGGGCGCAAATACGCGTTTTTGGTGACGCTTTTGATTATGGGCGGCGCAACCGCCGTCATCGGACTGCTGCCGACTTACGCGCAAATCGGCATCGCCGCGCCGATAATTCTGCTGTTAATTCGCATTTTTCAAGGTCTCGCGCTCGGCGGCGAATACGGCGGCGCGGCAGTTTACGTCGCTGAACACGTTCCCGACGACAAGCGCGGTTTTTACACTTCGTTCATTCAAATCACGGCGACTTTGGGTTTATTCGTGTCTCTGTTCGTCATTATTGCCGTGCAGAATACGATGAGTGTCGATCAATTTGCGGGAAAATCCGAAGCGTTCGGTGGTTGGCGCATTCCGTTTTTGATTTCGATTTTTCTCGTCGGCATCTCGCTCTATATTCGCCTGAAAATGAAGGAATCGCCGATTTTCCAGCACGTTAAAAGCGCAGGAATGACTTCGGCAAATCCGCTCGTCGAAGCGTTCACCAATTGGAAAAACTTGAAAATCGTGCTGATTTCGCTGTTCGGTGCGACCGCCGGACAAGGCGTGGTCTGGTACACCGGACAATTTTACGCGCTGTTTTATATGCAGTCCATTTTAAATGTTGACAAGACTTCGGCGAACTACATCGTCGCCATCGCTCTGCTTTTCGGAATGCCGTTTTTCGTGTTTTTCGGCTGGCTTTCCGACAAAATCGGACGCAAATGGATCATTATGGCGGGCTTGCTGTTCGCCGTTATCACTTATCTTCCGATCTACCAAGCGATGCAGTCGACCGCCGGTTCAAACGTTGTGACGGCGGCTTCGGAAGCCGATAAAGTGACGGGCGCGATCAAATTAATCCCGAAATCGGCGGACGCGGGCGGCGCGTTAATTGACGCGCCAAAGGTTCTGCCCTACACGAATTTCGGCGATTTGCTGGCAAACAGAACAGTTTGGACGCTGATTTTGCTGATCTTCATTCAGGTTCTCTGGGTCACGATGGTTTACGGTCCGATTGCCGCTTATCTGGTCGAAGCGTTTCCCGCCAAAATCCGCTATACCGCGCTGTCGCTGCCATATCACATCGGCAACGGCGTATTCGGCGGACTGCTGCCGCTGATCGGTCTGTCGGTCATCGCTTCGACGGGAAACATCTACGCCGGACTTTATTATCCGATGATCGTTGCCGGAATTACTTTCGTCGTCGGCTCGATTCTTTTGCGCGAATCGAATGATGTCAAAATCTGGGAAGAAGTCGCCGGTGACATTTGACGAGGAACAATGCGGTTAGCGGAAAGATAATGCGGATGAGCAACAGCGAACGCCGGACTTGAGTAAAGGCATTCAGCCGCACTTGTTCGGTTTCCGAACTAATCATTTACAGGTGTGACTTTTAATTCGCTAAATCGCGTGTAAATCGTTAAAATTCGTTTATGAGAATCAAAGATGTCGCCCGCGAAGCCGGAGTTTCGACGGCGACGGTTTCGCACGTCATCAACAAAACCAAATTCGTTAGCGACGAAACGCGCGGCAAAGTTTTGCTCGCCATCAAAAAATTTAATTTTTATCCGAATGCTCACGCGCGGACGCTCGCTCTTGGTCGCAGCAATATTATCGGATTGCTCATTTCCGATATTACCAATCCGTTTTTCCCGGAACTCGTCAAAAGCATCGAAACGGCGGTTCTGGAACACGGTTACAATTTGATGGTTTTCAATACCAACTACGATTCAAAACAGGCGGCGGACTGCGTACGGCGTTTGATCCAGTTAAAAGTCGCGGGCGTGGCGTTGATGACCGCCGAACTCGAACCCGTTTTAATTGATGAGTTGATTAGCAAAGAAGTTCGCGTTGTGTTTAACGATCTCGGTATTGTTCACGAACATATGAGCAACATCATTTTGGATTACGCCGTCGGCATCGAGGAAGCCGTGCGCCATCTGGTTTCGCTCGGACACGAACGCATCGCGCATATTGCGGGTTCGAGTAGAATTCGCTCCGGCGTTATTCGCCGCGAGGCTTTTGTAGATTCAATGCGGCGACATCTGCCTAAAAATTCCAAACCTTTAATTGTCGAAGGCGATTTCCGTTTCGACGGCGGACGCGCCGCAGCGACCCAAATTTTAGAAGAAAAAAAACTGCCGACCGCTATCGTTGCCGCCAACGATATGATGGCTCTCGGCGCGATGCAGGAATTAAAAGAAGCGGGTTTGAGTATCCCGAAGGATATTTCACTGGTCGGTTTCGACGACATCGCTTTTGCCGCGCTTTCCGAACCGGCATTGACGACCGTTCATTCGCCGCGCGTCGAAATAGGACGACGCGCCATCGAAGCCCTCTTAGCCACCATCGAACGACCAAATCAACCAGGAATCGAAGTTCGTATTCCGACTTATCTTGTTAAAAGAAAATCAACCGCGCCGCCGCGTCAAGATAAAAGAAATTAGTTCAAAAACCGATAAGTTTTTCGTCTGTCATTTTAATCGAATTTGGCTTTTCCCAAAATTTATTTCAACTGGCAAATATCCAAAACATTCATATCCGTATAATCCAAATTCTCGCCGCCCATCGCCCAAACGAAACTATAATTTGATGTTCCCGCGCCCATATGGATTGACCACGGCGGCGACAGCACGACTTCTTCGTTTGCCATTGCAATTGTGCGCGTGTCTTCGGGCTGTCCCATAAAGTGCATTATTCGCGCCTTTTCATCGAGGTTGAAATACAAATAAACTTCCGAACGGCGTTCGTGAATGTGCGGCGGGCAAGTATTCCAAACGCTGCCCGTTTCGAGCGTCGTCAAACCCATCACGAGTTGCGACGATTCGCAAACGCCCGGAATAATCAGTTGATAAACCGTCCGCACGTTTGAAGTTTCGACCGAACCGAGATTTAGTTTTTTGGCATCTTTCGCATTTAATAATTTGGTTTCAAATCGCTTGTGCGCCAGCGTCGAAACGAGATAAAACTTCGCCGGAATGCCAGCGTCCGCCGATTCAAACGTAACTTCCGCGCTTTCTTTCGGAATATACAAACAGTCTTTATTGCCGAGTTCAAATCGCTCGCCGTCAACCGTAATTGTGCCGTGTCCTGCGCCGATATTGACCGCGCCGAGTTCGCGCATTTCCAAAAAAGGCTTGCCTTTCGCCGATTCGGGTTCGGTTTTTGCGGGCAGCGTAATTTTCTCGCTCACAGGATACGCGCCGCCGACAATAATGCGGTCGAAATGCGAATAATTCAGACGAATTTCGTTTTCCGCGAAAATTTTATTAACCAGATAAAGCTCGCGCAGATCGTCGTTCGTCGCGCCGTAAATTGATTCGGGATGCGTTGCGTAGAAAGTTTTTTGATACATGATTTTTGTCTTTTAATAGTTTTATCGCTTGGCGGCGGAACTTTCGCCGCGCATCAGATATTCGATTTCTTCGACGGTCGCCGTCGAACCATCGCCGACGTTCGTCATCGCCAGAACGCCGTGCGCCGCGCCGAAATTGGCGGCGAAATCTATGTCTTTTTCAATTAGAAGACTGTAAATAAAACCGGAAACAAAAGCGTCGCCGCTTCCCACGCGGTCTAAAACATTTGTCTGAATATATTTATCGGCAACGATTATTTTATCGTCGGTGTAACACGCTGCGCCGAAGTTGTGCGAACTCGCGTTGTGAACATCGCGCAGAGTCGAAACGATTATTTGCAGATTCGGAAAATCCGCACGCATTTTTTTTGCCGCTTTTTGAAATTTTCCCCTGTCAAATTCGGCGACGCTCGGCACAAAATCATTTGAAATTACGCCGAAAACAACATCTGCAAACGGCAAAAATTCACGGTTCAACTCGTTTGCCACTTCTTTTCCGCCGCGACTTTTCCAGAGCGAAGCGCGGTAATTTAAATCGTAGGAAACAATCGCGCCGTTTTCTTTGGCGATTTTACAGGCTTCGAGCGCGACTTGCGGCGTAGTTTCGGAAAGTCCCGTAAAAACGCCGCCCGTGTGAAACCAGCGCGTCTTTTTTTCGCCGAAAATTTTCCGCCAATCAATGTCGCCTACTTTCAATTGCGAAACCGCCGTTTTGCCGCGGTCAAAACACGAATCCGGCGCGCGCAAACCGAAACCGCGCTCGATAAAATACAAACCGTTGCGCGTGTTTACGCCGATTCCGTCGTGTTTGCGCCACACGATTTGCGATATGTCAACGCCCGCCGACTGCGCGAAATCTTCGGCTAATCTGCCAAGAGAATTATCTGCAAGCGCTGTAACAATTACCGTTTCGCAGCGGAAAATTTTCGCCAAATTGCGGGCGACGTTATATTCCGCGCCGCCGTCAAACACTCGAAACGAGCGGGCGTTATGAATCCGCTCGTTTTCCGGGTCGAACCGCAAAAGAATTTCGCCCAAAGATACAAAATCCCAACCGCAATCTTTTTTATTTTTTATTTCCAGCATCAAGAATGATAAAAATTCCAAATCACCTTGCCATCCAGCCGCCGTCAACGACCAAGATATGACCTTGCAAATAATCGCTCGCGGCTGATGATAAAAAAACCGCCGCCCCAGCCAAATCTTCCGGCTCGCCCCAGCGTCCCGCCGGAATGCGTTCTAAAATCTGGCGATTTCGCGTTTCATCTTCGCGCAATGCGACGGTGTTATTCGTCCGCATATAACCGGGCGCGATGGCGTTGACATTGATATTGAATTTCGCCCATTCGTTGGCAAATGCTTTGGTCAAACCGGCGACACCGGATTTTGAAGCCGTGTAAGCCGGAACGGTTACGCCGCCTTGAAACGATAAAAGCGAAGCGATATTGACGATTTTTCCGCCGCCCTGCTCAATCATTTTCCTGCCCGCCGCCTGTGACAGACGGAAAACGCTCGACAGATTGACTTCCAAAACCGTCGCCCAATCTTCTTCGCTAAAATCAACCGCCGGAGCGCGGCGAATCATTCCCGCGTTATTGATTAAAACGTTAATTACACCGAATTTTTCGATTATTTTATCAACCAATCTTTGCGGCGCATCTTTGTCAAACATATCGCCGGAGACTGAAAAACTTTTGCGTCCGATTTTCTGAATTTTCGCAACCGTTTCGTCCGCTTCGCCGTCGAAATGACAATGCGCCGCGACATCCGCGCCCGCTTCGGCTAAAGCAATCGCCATCGCTTGTCCGAGTCCGACTGACGCGCCCGTAACGAGCGCGATTTTGCCGTCTAATTTAAATTTATTGAGAATCATTTTAAGAAAAATAAAATCAAAATTAACTCAAGCAGTTCCTGATTGGCGAATCAACTATAATTTTATGACTTCCTACGGCTTAATAATTGGCGGACACAACGCAAATCATAATCACAGCGTAACGGTTTGTTCCGCCCAAAATTGAAATTCACGGTGTTTGTTTTCTTCGGCTTTGGTCAAAATTTCGCCGCTCGCCACGCGCCGGATATGCTCAAACAAACGCTCGCCGACCTGCTCGATTGTTTCCGTGCCTTCGATGACATCTCCCGCGCTCAAATCAATGTCACGGTTCATCTTTTCAAACACACGATTGTTTGATGAGAGTTTGATAACGGGCGCAATCGCGTTGCCGATAGTCGTGCCGTTGCCGGTCGTAAAAACGACGACGGTGGCTCCGGCGGCAACTAAAGCGGGCGTTGATTCTTGGTCGTAACCGGGACCTTGCATCAAATTTAAGCCTCTGTTTTTCGGCGTTTCGGCGTATTCGATAACGCCTTCGACGCGCGTCGTGCCGGATTTCGCTAACGCGCCCAAACTTTTTATAGTGATATTTAAAAGCCCGCCCGCGATGTTGCCTGGCGACGGATTGTTATTTAAAACTCCACCGAATTTCGAGGCGTAATCTTTATACCAATCAATCATTCGATAAATCGCTTTGCCCGTTTCCGCGTCCTTCGCGCGGTTCGCCAGAATATGTTCCGCGCCGCAAAATTCCGGCACTTCCGTAATCAAAACCGTGCCGCGCGAGCGAATTAAAATGTCCGCCGCGCAGCCCAACGCCGGATTTGCCGAAAGACCGGAAAAGCCGTCGCTCGAACCGCATTTCACACCCAAAACGAGTTCGCTGACGGGAAACTTTTCGCGCCGGTTTTCATTGACAATCGGCAGCATTCGCTTGACTTCTTCCAGACCTTTTTCGATTGCCGCCTGCGTTCCGCCGATTTCCTGAATGCCGATTTTGGCGACGGGTTTGTTAAATTCTAATTCGCGTTTTAGAAGGTATTTTTCGACATTTCTGATATTCGTTTTTTCGCAGCCCAAATCTATTAAAATTACGCCGCCGACGTTTGGATGGTCGGCGTAATTGGAAAGCGTCCGCAACATTATTTCGAGATTCGAGCCGTCCTGACAGCCGCAGCCTTTGTTGTGCGGAATCGCTACCACGCCGTCCACATTCGGAAATCGTTCGCGCTTGTAATGCAGAAATTCCGACATCATCGAAATCTGCAGAGCTTCGTGGCTGGCGCACATCGAAGTCGGCACGATTAAAATAAAATTGCGTG
>JALYZF010000016.1 GCA_030948995.1 Acidobacteriota bacterium | reverse complement strand
CAAGCAAAAGAAGCAATTAACGAAAAAATCTAATCATTCGAGTCGCGCTTTGAAAACAAGTGTCGAGCAGAAGTGCGTGTGATTTTCACTTGACATCTGCTCCGTCTTCATAGATGAGACAAAATAAAAACAGTAAAAAGGTGTCCAGAAGCCATACGTTTTTGAGACTCTTTTCTAGTTGTTAGACAGATTTCAGAATACAAAATAACTTCTTTTTCAATAATCTTTTCTAAAAAAAACTGAATAATGTTAGAATTTGCCCACCTTTTTAATGCTCAAAAATGGACAACAAACAGGTCATTATCAAATTCTCTGTCCCATTGGGGCAGGCGGAATGGGCGAAGTTTATCTGGCGCAAGACACTGAGATTGAAAGACAGGTCGTGCTGAAAGTTTTGCTGGCGGAAGTCGCCGGATATGACGACCGCGTGCGCCTTTTTGAGGAAGAAGGAGTAAAAATTAACAGATAAACAATCTCAAAAACGCCCGTTTATGACACGCGCGTATTTTCTCTTTAACATTCTTAGAATTTTATTTTAATTTGGTTACGATGAACAGCTGACGGCGACGCGGATTGCTTCTTCGGGCGGCGGCGTGTTGAAGCGTTCCATTTCCGGCTGTTCGTCGAAAGGTTTTTGCAAAACTTCGAGCAGCGCGCCCACTTCCGTAAAATCGCCCGCCTGCGCCTTCTCAATCGCTGCCTGCGCAATGTGATTGCGAAGAACGAATTTCGGATTTGCCAGCAACATCGAAGCGCACCGCGCCGCTTCAATGCTGTTTTCTTTTTGCAATCGCGCACGGTAAATTTTTGCCCAACTGTCGAAGCTCAAAGGGTCAATGAACATTCCTTGCAGGAACTTGTTTTTCTCGTCCTCGTCAGTTTTAAAATCAACCAGACGCCGAAAAAAGAGCGAGTAATCAACGCGGCTGTTTTGCAGAATTTCTAATAACCCGGAAACGAGCATACCGTCTTCGAGTTGTTCTGTTTGCAAGCCTAGTTTGGCGCGCATCAGTTCATTAAAGCGTTCGCCGAAAACCTTTTGATACTCATCTAAAACCGTTTCGGCTTCTTCGACTTCAACGAGCGGAACGAGTGTTTGCGCGAATTTATACAGATTCCAAAGCCCGACAATCGGCTGCTGTTCAAAGGCGTAGCGTCCTGCGTAGTCCGAATGATTGCAGATAAAGCCCGCTTCGTATTCGTCCAGAAATCCGAACGGACCGTAATCAATCGTCAAGCCTAAAACCGACATATTGTCAGTATTCATAACGCCGTGAGCGAAGCCGACCGATTGCCATTCGGCGATAAGACGCGCCGTGCGACGGACGACTTCGCGCAGAAATTCGAGATATTTATTTTCGCTCTTCGCAAACTGCGGATAGAATTCTCGAATAACGTAATCGGCAAGCTCGCGCACTTGTTCGTATTGACCGCGATAATAGAAAAGCTCGAACGAGCCGAAGCGAACGTGCGAGGGCGCGAGGCGCGTTAGAACGGCGGCGGTTTCAATCGTTTCGCGGTAAACGGGCGTGTCGCTTCCCGTAATGCAGAGCGAGCGCGTCGTCGGAATACGAAGCGCGTGCATCGCCTCGCTGCATAAGTATTCACGAATCGTCGAGCGCAGCACGGCGCGCCCGTCGCCCATCCGCGAAAACGGCGTCATTCCCGCGCCTTTCAATTGAATATCAAATCTTTCGCCTTTGTCGTTTACCGCTTCGCCCAAAAGAATCGCGCGTCCATCGCCGAGTTGCGAGACGAAAACGCCAAATTGATGTCCGGCGTAAATTGCCGAAATCGGCTCGCTGCCATTTAAGAGTTTGTTGCCCGTAAAATACTCGACAAATTCAGGCTTTGCAGCTTCATTCGGGTCAAGCCCGATTAACTCAGCCGCTCGCTCGTTGAAGCTGACGAGATACGGCGCAGGCAAAGGCGTCGACTTGACGTGACGGTAGAAATTTTCCGGCAAGCGCGCGAAAGTGTTATCGAAATGAAGATTCTCCAGAGTGTTCATAAATTAAACTCTAACAAAATTTTCATCTCGACTTAAACCGAATCCAAAAATTTTTGCTATTCTTTTTGAAAGCGAAAAATCAAATAAGGGAGAAATTTATGGTACAGACAAAAGGATACGCGGCGAAAAGCGCGTCCGACACATTACAGCCGTTCGAGTTTGAGCGGCGCGACTTGAAAGAAGACGATATTTTAATCGAAATTGCATTTTGCGGCGTTTGCCATTCCGATATTCATCAGGTCAGAGACGAGTGGGGCGGCTCGATTTATCCGATGGTTCCCGGTCACGAAATCGTCGGTCTCGTGGCGCGCGTCGGCGCGAACGTTTCAAAATTTAAAGAAGGCGATTACGCGGGTGTCGGCTGTTTTGTCGATTCGTGCCGTGAATGCGAAAACTGCAAAGACGGCGTTGAGCAGTTTTGCTTAAAACAAGCCGCGATGACTTATAACGGCACGGAAATGGACAGAAAAACGCCGACTTTCGGCGGTTATTCGTCGCAAATCGTCGTTGACGAAAACTACGCGCTGAAAATCAATGATACGGAAAACCTCGCCGGAGTCGCGCCGCTGCTGTGCGCCGGAATTACGACTTATTCGCCGCTCAAACGCTTTAACGTCGGCAAAGGTCAAAAGGTCGGCATTGTCGGCTTGGGCGGTTTAGGGCATATGGGCGTTAAACTCGCCGCTTCGATGGACGCTCAGGTAACGGTTTTCAGCACGTCGCCTTCAAAAGAAGAAGACGCGCGCAAATTGGGCGCGCACAATTTTGTGGTTACGAAAAATCCTGAAAATATGACGCCGCTCGCCGGAAGCTATGATTTTATTCTCGACACCGTGAGCGCCGAACACGATTTAAATATGTATCTGAACCTGCTTCGATACGAAGGCGCGATGGTGATTGTCGGCGTGCCTGAGAAACCGGCGGCGGTTGCCGCTTTTTCGCTTATCGGAAATAACCGCACGCTTGCCGGTTCGGGTATCGGCGGCATCAACGAGACACAGGAAATGCTCGATTACTGCGCCGAAAATAAAATCTTGTCCGAAGTCGAAATCATTCCGATAGAGCGCATCGGCGAAGCCTACGAGCGAACGGTCAAAGCGGACGTTCGCTATCGTTTTGTTATCGATATGAAATCTTTATAAATCATCGAAAACGTAAAAACCAATTGCAGCCAATCGTTTGATTTAAATCAAACGATTGGCTGTCTTCTTTAAAAAGTAATCGCATCGAATCAAACAAGTGCCGCATCTGAAAAACAATAAAAATCTTGGAGTAAAAAAACTAAACAATGAGTTTCAAACAGCTTTTCACTCAGACTTTTCTAACAATTTTGCTTTTAACGAATCTCGCCTGCGCCGCATCGGACGACAACAATTTACCCGCGCCGAAAGAGACGCCGAAGATGCGCGTCGAAACGGTTGCGACAAATTTGGAAGTCGTCTGGTCAATCGTTTTCGCGCCCGACGGCAGAATATTTTTCACAGAACGTCCGGGCAGAGTGCGCGTCATTGAAACCGGAAAATTGCGCGACAAACCTTTTTTCACAATTCCCGATATTGAACCGTCAGGCGAAAGCGGTTTAATGGGAATGACGCTGCACCCGAATTTTGTTCAGAATCATTTTGTATATATCGCTTATGCTTATCAAGACAGCGATAAAAATCAGACTGTGCGCGTGGCGCGTTACCGCGAAAACGGAGACACTTTAGTCGAGCCGAAAACGATAATCGAAAACATTCCCGCTTCGCGCTATCATTCGGGAACGCGATTGAAATTCGGTCCAGACGGCAAACTTTACATCACGACGGGCGATGCGACAAAACAGACGCGCGCGCAGGATTTAAGCTCGATAAACGGCAAAACTCTGCGTTTAAATGACGACGGAACAGTTCCCGCCGATAATCCGTTTGTAAATCAGAAAAATGCGCGTCCCGAAATCTGGAGTTACGGGCATCGCAACGCGCAGGGCATGGATTTTCAGCCCGACACGGGTTTGATGTTTCAGACCGAACACGGTCCGACGATAATTGACGGCGTATCTTTATTCAAACGAACGGGCGGTGACGAAGTAAATATAGTAGAAAAAGGCAAAAATTACGGCTGGGCGAAAATCAGCCACGATATGCGGCGCGAAGGAATGGAAACGGCAATCATTCAATATTCTCCGGCGGTCGCGCCCGCAAGCGGTATGTTTTATCGCGGCTCGCTTTTTCCCGCGTTCAAAAATAATTTCTTTTTCGGCGCGTTAAAAGGCGAGGCAATAATTCGTCTCGTTCTCGATAAAAGAAAAATCGTCGCGCAGGAAAAACTGTTTCTGAAAACTTACGGTCGCATCCGCGAAATCTCGGAAGCGCCGGACGGCTCGATTTATTTTTCAACCTCAAACCGCGACGGGCGCGGCAATCCGCAGGTGGCGGACGACCGTATTTTGCGAATCGTGCCGGACGGAAAATGAGCAGGCAAGGCTGAAATAAAACTGTCGGGCGAATTTCAACAAATATCGGAAATTGATTGTTTGCAGTTTTCTATTGTCCAAACGAAAAATAGTTATTTATAATACTTTCAAATTATGAGCGAAAAAACTAAAGAAAACTCGAACGAAATAAAATCCGTATCGCGTCGGCAGTTTGCAAAAACAATCGCCGCGCTCGCAATCGCCGCGCCGTTCGTCGCAAAGGCTCAAACGCCGCCAGCTACAAAACAAGCGCCCGCGCCGCCCAATCCGCAGCCGACACCGACGCCGCAAACAATTTCGCCAATCGCAAAAGCATATGGCGAAGTTGCCGAGGCGCGTTTCGGCAGTAAATTAACCGCCGAACAATTGGCGTCGGTCAAACAGGATTTGGAAGGAAACGTGCGAACGGCGGAACGACTGCGCGCCGTCAAATTGCTGAACGCCGACGAGCCAGATTTCGTTTTCAGCGCGTAACCGTTCGTGCAAAAGAGCT
>JALYZF010000004.1 GCA_030948995.1 Acidobacteriota bacterium | reverse complement strand
GGTCAGAAGAGTCGAGGGCAGCAGATTGATTGCCCTCGAAGGGAACTCAAAGCCATCGCACAAACTATCACCATTCCGATTGCCGGCTGCAATCAGGGCTTTACGGTGATTCAGAATTACACTTATGATTCGCTCAATTGTTTGAAATCAGCGACCCGCAGAATATAGACACAAAGTATTTCGTCAAATTTCGTTACCAATACGTTACCAAAAGTTGAATAAAAGAAGATAAAATTGAATAGTTGAGCCACTTTGCACACGGCGTAAATTATTGATTTATTTAGTAAAACTCAACTATTCAAATGTTTTCAGAATCAACTATCAACGGATTCATAACCCCAAGGTCGAGTGTTCAAGTCACTCTCCAGCCACCAATAGAATCGACAATTTACGGCAAGCCGACGGCTTGCCGTTTTTGTTTCGTTACAAAGTAGGCTTCAAAAATCCGTTTCTTCATCGAGATTTATAAAAGTTCGACTTACATAATCAAACAAATTTATTAAAAAAGATATATTTATCTTCAAGCCTGTTTATAAAGAAAATTGACATATTCCGTATCTGGATTCATAATTTTTTAGATTTAAGTAACTAAATAAAATTCAATCGTCATAATTCCTCCGCGTTTTGAGGTTTGAAGTAGAAAATTATGTCTTCGGCAAGTCTTCCTATAAAACGTTCGTTCGGACAAACAATGCGACGCGGCACTTGGTGGGCGTATCCGCTGCTTGTTTTTTTAGGGCTGTCGGCTTTTGTCGTTTATTCGACATGGGCGGCATTTCAAGGCGAGCATTATCGTTTCGGGAATTATCTGTCACCGTTTTATTCACCTGAACTTTTAGGCGGAACTGAAAGTTTTTTCGGCGCGAAACCTTCTTGGATTCCCGCTTGGCTTCCTTTTTCGCCCGCGCTCCTGATTCTCTGGGCGCCTGCCGGTTTTCGTTTTACTTGCTATTATTATCGCGGCGCATATTACAAAGCGTTTTGGGCTGACCCGCCAGCCTGTGCCGTCGGCGAGCCGCGCTCCGGTTATCGGGGCGAGCGAAAATTTCCGCTTATTCTGCAAAACGTTCATCGTTATTTTCTTTATCTCGCGTTAATATTTTTAATTTTTCTCGCGCACGACGCTTGGAAAGCGTTTTGGTTCACCAACGCGGCGACGGGCGCGACTTCGTTCGGACTCGGACTCGGCACGATTATCTTGACCGCAAACGTTTTCTTTCTCGGCGGCTACACTTTTAGCTGTCATTCATTGCGCCATTTGGTTGGCGGCAATTGCGATGAACTCTCAAAATTACCGATTAGGCACAAGGCTTACGGCTGCGTCAGCTATCTCAATCGCAGACATATGATTTGGGCTTGGTGCAGCCTTTTCGTCGTCGGATTTTCAGATATTTTCGTGCGGCTTTGCTCAATGGGAATCTGGCATGATTGGAGAATTTTTTAATGGCGGAATATCAAACTTATGAACACGATGTTCTAGTCATTGGCGCAGGAGGCGCAGGGCTTCGGGCAGCAATCGAAGCATCCGCGGTAGGCGTTTCTGTCGGGCTCGTCTGCAAATCCCTTCTCGGCAAAGCACACACCGTAATGGCGGAAGGCGGAATGGCGGCGGCGATGGCGAACGTTGACGACCGCGATAATTGGCGCGTTCATTTCTCCGACACGATGCGCGGCGGTCAATACGTCAATAACTGGCGAATGGCAGAACTCCACGCCAAAGAAGCGCCCGCGCGCGTTCGGGAATTGGAAGCGTGGGGCGCGGTTTTCGATAGAACGAAAGACGGCAAAATTTTGCAGAGAAATTTCGGCGGACACAAATATCCGCGTCTCGCTCACGTCGGCGACCGAACTGGACTTGAGATGATTCGCACGCTGCAAGACCACGGCATTCATCAAGGCATCGAAGTTTATATGGAAGTAACGGTCGTCGCTCTGCTCAAAGACGGCGACCGCGTTGTCGGCGCGTTTGCATACGAGCGCGAACACGGACGCTTTCGTATTTTCAAAGCGAAAGCAGTCATCTTGGCGACAGGCGGAATCGGACGCGCGTATAAAATCACGAGCAACAGTTGGGAAGGAACAGGCGACGGACATTCGCTCGCCTTTGATGCGGGCGCGGAATTGATTGATATGGAATTCATTCAATTTCACCCGACCGGAATGGTTTATCCGCCGAGTGTGCGCGGCATTCTAGTAACCGAAGGCGTGCGCGGGGAAGGCGGAATTTTAAAGAACAGCGAAGGTCGCCGCTTTATGTTCGACGACATTCCCGACAACTACAAAGACCAAACCGCTGACACGCCCGAAGAAGGCTGGCGATATACTCAGGGCGACAAAAACGCGCGCCGTCCCCCGGAGCTTTTGACGCGCGACCACGTTGCCCGATGTATTGTCCGCGAAGTCAAAGCCGGACGCGGAACTCCGAACGGCGGAGTTTATCTTGATATTGCGTGGATAAAAGAAAAACTTTCAAACGCGCCTGAACACATCAAGAAAAAGCTGCCGAGTATGTATCACCAATTCAAACAATTGGCGGATTTGGATATTACGACGACGACGATGGAAGTTGGACCGACGACGCATTATATTATGGGCGGTATTCGCGTTGATGCCGATACGCAAGCGTCAACCGTTCCGGGACTTTTCGCGGCGGGCGAATGCGCGGCTGGAATCAACGGCGCAAATCGGCTAGGCGGAAACTCGCTT
Organism: Acidobacteriota bacterium; assembly: GCA_030948995.1. Classification (GTDB taxonomy): domain Bacteria; phylum Acidobacteriota; class Blastocatellia; order Pyrinomonadales; family Pyrinomonadaceae. Next base: position 2,593 of record JALYZF010000004.1, on the reverse strand, counting down.
TCCGATTTATTGGTGTTCGGCAAACGCGCTGGAGAATATGCCGCAAAATTCGCGCAGGAAAATAATTTCGGACAAATCAACAACGAGCAAATAGATAAAACCGTCCGCTGGTCTTTGGAAGCGTTCGACCGAAGCGGCGGCGAAAACCCTTTTCAAATTCAACACGATTTGCAAGCGATGATGCAGGATTTAGTCGGCATCGTCAGAACTGAAGACGAGATGCAACAGGCTTTAATCGGCATCGAAAAATTAAAAGAACGACGAGAAAAAATCAGCTTGACAGGCAATATAGATTTTAATCCGAGTTGGCACACCGCGCTTGATTTACATAATTTGCTGAATGTTTCAGAAGCGATTACGATTGCCGCAATCGAACGCAAAGAAAGTCGCGGCGGACAATTCCGCGACGATTATCCGGCGAAAGTAGCGGAGTTCGGCAAGATAAATTTCACGATTAAAAAAGGCGTGGACGGAGCCATGCAGATTGTCCGTGTGCCGATACCGGAAATGCCTGACGAGCTAAAACAAATTATCGAGGAAATGGGATAATGGCAAAAGCGACATTCAAGATTTGGCGTGGTGATGATAACGGAGGCGAGTTAAAATCGTACGACACCGAAATCTCCGAAGGAATGGTCGTGCTTGACGCCGTTCTGCAAATTCAAGGTGAGCAGGCGGGCGACCTCGCGTGTCGTTGGAATTGTAAGGCGGGTAAATGCGGTTCTTGTTCGGCAGAGATTAACGGAATGCCGAAGCTGATGTGTATGACGCGGATGAATACGCTGCCGACCGACGCTCCCGTAACAGTCGAGCCGATGCGAGCATTTCCGCCGAAAAAAGATTTGGTGACGGACGTTTCGTGGAATTATGAAGTTAAGAAACGAATCAAAAAATTTAAGCCTAGAATGCCCGACGCGCCCGACGGAACATGGCGAATGATGCAGGAAGACATCGACCGCGTGCAGGAGTTTCGCAAATGTATCGAATGTTTTCTGTGTCAGGACGTTTGCCACGTCCTTCGTGACCATCACAAACACGAAGAATTTATCGGACCAAGGTTTCTGGTTTACGCGGCGGCACTGGAAATGCACCCGCTCGATACGGAAAACCGCGTGGATGAATTGCGAAACGAATTCGGTATCGGTTATTGCAACATTACGAAATGCTGCACAAAGGTTTGTCCCGAAAATATCACGATAACCGATAACGCAATTATTCCGCTTAAAGAGCGCGTAGTTGACGAGTTTTACGACCCTATAAAGAGATTAGTAAAATTGTTTCGTAAAAAATAAAATAGTGGTCGGTGGTCAGTAGAGAAGAATTTTATTCCGACGACCGACCACCAACCACTACCACTGAATTATGTTTGAACTAAAACCTTTATCCAAAGAAGCCGTTCCGTCGGCTCTCGAAAAGGCGAAGCATTATCGTCTGCTCAACGAACCGGGCGCGGCTGAAAGCATTTGTCTCGATATTTTAGAGATTGAGCCGGATAATCAAGAGGCTTTGGTTGTGCTTGTTTTGGCAATGAGCGACCGTTTTGTCAGAGATTACGCCGTCGGCGATACGCAAATCCAGGATTATTTATCTCGCATTGAGGACGAATACGAGCGAACTTACTACACCGGAATTATCTACGAGCGCCGCGCGAAAGCCGTTCTCGACCGAGGCACGCCGCTTTCCGCCTCCAACGCTTACGAGCTTTTCCGGCAGGCGATGAATTGGTTTGATAAAGCCGAAGCGATTCGCCCGACAGGAAACGACGACGCGATACTTCGCTGGAACGGCTGCGCGCGAATTGTAATGCGTAATAAATTAGAGCCGCGAGAGATGGATCACGATTTTCTCGAATAGTAAATATAAAAAGCAGATTCAAAGAAAGACGGCTTTTAATCGTCCTTCAGCACTCGGCTTTGCTGATAAGCATACGCAGCATCATTTGAACTTGCGGCGGGTTGAACGGTTTCGGCAAAAAGACGTTTGCGCCCGCAGCGATGCTTTCGTCCCAGATTTTCGGGTCTTGTTCGGCGGTTATCATCGCAATCGGAATCTGCGTTAGGCGGCTGTCGGTTTTCATATAATGAATCAAGTCCAGCCCGTGCAGATGCGGCATTTTCATATCGAAGACGGCGGCGCAGAAATTGTCGTCCTGCTGCAAAATTCTAAACGCTTCCCGACCGTCTGAGGCGGGAATTACCTTAAACCCTTGTGCTTCAATAATCGCCGTCAGCATTCGCAGCGTCATCGAGTCGTCGTCTGCTACCAGAATGCGGTGCGTTTCGCGCGCGGCTTCCGCGTCGGGTTGAATTTCAATGTCGCCTTCGTATAAAATTTCCGCCGGAACGATTTCTTCCGCCACAGCCTGCCCGCCGTGCGCGGCGATGACTTGCGCCAGTATTCTTCTGTCTGCTTCGTTTAAGTTTGTAAAATGCAACTGAAAACCTATCGGATATTCTTGAGCGACGACTTCTCCCTGCAAGGACGCCCAGACGCCCGACGGCAAATGCACCTTAAATTTTACCGTCTCGCCTAATGTTTCCTGCCCCATACTGTCGATAAAGCAGCCGTCCATACTGATTTCGCTCATTCGCGC
>JALYZF010000309.1 GCA_030948995.1 Acidobacteriota bacterium | reverse complement strand
GGATAAAAACGCCGCCGCTTTTTATGGAAAATGTTCTGGACGTGGCGATTGAAGCCGACAAACTTTTAGAGATTGCCGCAAGAAAGCTCAAAAAAACCAACGCGAAAATTATCAACAATCTGCGTTTCGTTCGCGCGTTTGTACAAAAGGAAAGGGTTTTAATCGAGTGCGAAGATATGAAAATGAAAAAGCGAAAAGTTTTCGCGGCAAAACTTTTTATTGACGCTACGGGAACGAACACGCCCACATCAAGGCAGATAAACGCAGGAAAATCTATTACGCACGTTTGCCCGACGGTCGGAACTGTAGCTAAAGGTTTTCGGCGCGCCGACGGCGATATAAAAACGGATGGAAAAGCGGTCGATTTCTCAGTCGGCGAAATTCTCGTTTCAACCGAGGATATTGTTGATAATCGTCAATTAATTTGGGAAGGCTTTGCCGGCAATCCGCAACGAGACGAATACACGACTTATTTGTTTTTTTACGATTCTGTTTCCTCGAGCGCTGACAAATCTTTGTTTCGTCTGTTTGAAGATTATTTTGAAAAACTTTCCGATTACAAAGAAAAAACTGCCAAATGGAAAATCGCCAAACCTGTTTTCGGTTATATACCGAGCGTTCATCATTTGGGCTGGAATAATGTTAAAAAAACCGCCTCCGACAGAGTTTTGCTAATCGGCGACGCCGCTGGATTGTCTTCGCCTTTGACGTTTTGCGGATTCGGCTCGCACGTGCGGAATTTGAGAAAATTAACCGACGAATGTGAAACGGCTTTGCGCGAAAATTTGTTAGACGAAAAATCTCTTTCAAAGATAAACGCTTACGAGCCGCGCGTCGCGCAGATGTCGAGTCTGGCAGAGTTTATGCGCCCGATGCCAAACAGCAAACCGTTTGTCGTCAACGAAACGATGAATGCCGTAATGTCGGCTTTGAGTAAATTAGATTCGCGCATCAGCCGCGAGCTTTTTCAAGACCGCATTTCATTTGATTCGTTCAAACGAGTTTTAGCAAAAACCGCTTTTATACATCCAAAAGTTTTTCGGTTAATGCTCGAACACTTGGGCGTTAAAGGCTCGTTGTGGTGGATTGGTAAAATCGCTGAAAATGCGTTCAACGAGAGAAATTCCAAAATTGCCCGCACGGGTAAATAACTTGCATTGCCTCGAATCGAAACGATACGGCAACGCATTTTACAAACCGTTTTAAAAATTTTAAATCCTCGAATTTCTGTTTACTTTAAAAATTTACCGTCTTTAGGAAAGAGCAATTTATGATTTTTTAATACTACCTTGGTTTTATTTTCAAATTCATTAACTAATGCTAAAGTATTGGCATAACTTTTGCGGTGCGGAATGGAACAAAATAAATTCGTTTGTTTTTCATACAGGCGATTAAATTTAATCGAGTAAAACGGCTTGTCCTTTGAGTTGGTAAAGCGGAGCTAAGATTGTCAAAGGTTTTTTCTCCAACCAGTATGAAAAGAAAATTCGCCGACCGGAGACAAGCTATTTACAAAAAATAATTTTGAAAAGGGGATTTTAGAAAATGGAAAATACAGATAAAACACAACCAAATAATGCAACGCCGAAAGGCAATGATAAAACAAATACTAATCAGACAAATTCCGCCGCCGGCAAAACGACGAACGATACGCAGAACGCTCAGGGCGGTAAAGCGGCGGGCAGCGAAATTACAGCCAAAATTGGCGACGCTTTGACCGGCGATACCGGCGCACTCAAAGATGTCTATAATTCGGCGAAGGAATCGACCGGTGCGGTTGCCAGCCAAGCCTACGGTCTCGCGGCTAAAAAAGCGACTTCGGTTATCGACGAGCAGAAAGCTACTTTAACGCAAGGTTTAACGAGCGTCGCCGACAGCATTCGTCAAATCGGGGATAATCTGCGCAGCACGGAAGAGCCGACCGGCGTGGCAAAAGCGGCGGCTGAATATACAAATACGGCAGCCGAAAAAGTCGAGCAAATTTCCGGTTATCTGGAAAAACAAGATTTGAGCGGATTAGTCAAAGACATTAAAAGTTTCGCGCAAAGCAATCCAGCTTTATTTTTGGGCGGAGCATTCACGCTCGGTATCTTAGCGGCTAGATTTTTGAAGAGCGGCGGTTCTAGTCAATCTCGTAGATCTAATCAATCACGCAACAAATTGGAGCGCTCTGAATTTGCGGACGACGGCGTTCATCTACCGGAGAACTTAGATTCGCAGGGAAAATCAAGTCCCCGTAGTAAGTTGCAACGCTCTGAATTTGCCGATGACGGTATTCATATGCCGGAAAATTTGGACTCGCAGACTAAGTCAGGCAAAGGACAAAGCGGGGGAGGAACGTCCGCTAATACCGCTTCGCAGAATAAAGGAGGCTAGTTTGTATGGCACAGCAAATAATGACAAAAGACGAAAAATCGCTGGGCGAATTATTCTCCGAACTAGCTAGTGAAACCAGTAATCTGGTAAAACAGGAAGTTTCTCTGGCGCAGGCAGAACTGACGCAGAAAGCCGTTAAGGTCGGAAAAAACGTCGGCTTTTTAGTAGTCGGCGGAGCAATCGGTTATGCTGCTTTGCTTTCATTTATCGCGGCGTTGATTATTGGTTTATCGTATTTTATTCCGGCTTGGGCATCGGCGTTGATTGTCGGTATCGTAGTTGCCATCGCAGCTGCCGTAATGATTATGTCAGCGTTAAGCGCTCTGAAAAACACGGGACTGACTCCGACTCAAACAGTTGAAACTATCAAGGAGGACGCGCAATGGCTGAAAGACCAGATGAGTTAAACGAGGAAACGCGAGACAACACCGGAACAACCGCTGTCGCAAAGACGAGAGACGATGCCGGCGATAATGTTTATTTGGAGAATCGCTCGACCGATGATTCTACATTTGACGATTCTGAAACGGCGGCAACTCCGAGTGATGAAATTACGCCTGAAACAGAACAGCTAAAAGAGCAAATCGAGGAGACGCGCAGCAATCTGGGCGAAACGATTAATGCCATTCAGGAAAGACTGAGTATTTCTAACATCACCGAGCAGGTAAAGGACGAAGTTTCGGACCATATTAGCAGCGCTTTGAAGACGGCGAAAGATTCCGTTTACGAAGCGACAATAGGAAAGGCAGGAACAATTATGAGTTATCTAGACAAAGGAATAAAAAATATGGAAAAAACAAATATTGGACGCGCGGCAAGCAAAAATCCGCTTGCTTTATCTTTGATTGGATTAGGTCTCGGAATGCTTTTGATAAACGGCTATTCGACAAAAAAACGCACGACGTATCGTTATAATGACGATGACGACCGCGAAGATAATTACAATCGCCGGAGTTTTGCGGCGAAAGGCGGCAAATCGACTTTCGCAACCGCGCAAGATAAAGTCGGCGATTACGCCGGTCAAGCATACGAAGGCGTCAGCAACGCCGCCGGAGCGGTTTCGGGCAAAGTCAGTGATTATGCCGGAGCAGTTTCAGGAACAGTCGGCGATTACGCCGGAAAAGTTTCCGGCACGGTGAGCGATTACGCCGGTCAAGCATATGAACAAGTCGGTAATATCGGTTCAAAAGCCAAAGATTTTGCCGGTTCTGCTCAAGACCAATACGAACACTATATGGATGAAAATCCGTTGGCAGTCGGCGCAGTGGCGCTTGCGCTCGGCGCGGCGGTCGGTATGGCGTTTCCTTCAACGCAGGTTGAAAACCGTTTAATGGGCGAAAAGCGCGAGCAATTGATGAGCAAAGCGCAGGAAACGGCGCGCGGTGCGCTCGATAAAGTTCAGGAAGCTGCCGGAAATGTTGGCGAAACCGTCAAACAAGTTGCCGGAGAAGTTGCTCAAAATATTCAAGACAGTGCCGGAACGGTTACGGATAAGGTAAAAGAAGAAGCGAAAAATCAAGGATTAACGCAGTAAATCTTTTTACTCGCGTTAATTGTGGAAGAAGAAAGGCAGTGTCAGCTTACCTAAAGCGCACTGTCCTTTCTTTTTAAAGAGAATTTTACTTTTCTATTTTATCTAAACCATTCATATAACGCTGAAGAATTTCAGGAATTACAATCGAGCCATCCGCCTGCTGATAATTTTCGAGAATAGCAATCCAAGTTCGCCCGACCGCCAAGCCCGAACCATTCAAAGTGTGAACAAATTCCGGTTTTGTACCGCCCGCACGCTTAAATCTCAAATTCATACGGCGCGCCTGAAAATCTCCGCAGTTTGAACAACTGGAAATCTCGCGGAAAGTGTTTTGCGACGGCAGCCAAACTTCGATGTCGTAAGTTTTCTTCGCCGAAAAACCCATATCGCCAGTGCAAAGCACGACCGTTCGATAGGGCAGACCGAGAAGCTGTAAAATTCGCTCGGCGTCATTCGTCAATTTTTCGTGTTCTTCTTCGGAGTTTTCCGGCAACGACAATTTCACAAGCTCGACCTTTTCAAATTGATGCTGGCGAATAAGCCCGCGAGTGTCGCGT
>JALYZF010000131.1 GCA_030948995.1 Acidobacteriota bacterium | reverse complement strand
CCTAAGCACATTCTCCTCTGAATATCTCAAAATTGAGATTTCAGTTGTCGAAGAAATGAAAAAAGCAACTCACTTCAAATATCTTACCGCACGAGTCAACCCCGACGTCTTCATAACATCAAAAAGGGTCGTTTATGAGACATTCAAAAGTATAGCACCACACTATTAGGACACTACAGAAGGTTTTTTTCCATTTTCCACTTATAAACTTTTTTCCACCCAAGCGAGATAAGTTTCGGAAACGTCTTTCGGTGAGAGAGCGACGATTTCGGGAACGTCATAGCTGTGATTTGTTTGAATGAATTTTTCCAATTCGTCAAACTTTTCCGGCAGAGTCTTGATTAAAAGCAGATGCTCGCTGTCGGCATGAATCTCGCCTTCCCACAAATAAAACGATTTCATCCTTGGCAAAACCTGCACGCAGGCGGCGAGTTTTTCCGCGACGATATTTTGCGCCAGAGTTTCGGCTTCTTCGATATTCGGCGTTGTTGTCAAAACGATATACACAAATAAATTGAAAAATAAATTAGCCACGCGCTTACACAAATATCACGAATAAGAAAAAATAAAATTTTAATCCGTGTTAGTTGTGTAATTTGTGGCTAATTTACTCACGTCTTTTCGGCTATTTCTTTTCCATCACTTCCTCGTATTCGCCGTCTTCAACCCATTTCAAAATCTCTGATACTCGCCAAACCGGAAAAGGGTGCGAAAGTCCGGCGTTGAGTATATCAGCCCAGAATTTGTCGAGCTTGTTTTCGTCGTAATTTTTCTGAAATTCGCGCGCTTGTTCCAAGAATAAATCGTAATCGATTTTAGAAGCGAAAGTTCCGCCCGCAAGTTTCATCATCGTGCGCCCGATGACGTTCGGGTCTTGCGTAACTAATAAAGCTGCGCGGTCGCAGGACAATTCGGCGCGCCGCATCCAAGCCAGAAGTGCGCCGCGCATCGTTGCCGTTAAAACCTCTTTGATAATTCCGGCAATCGGCAAAGACGCGAGCGGTATGGTCGCAACGGCTAAAAGCAATTGCGCCGCCGTTAAATATAAAACATGCTCGGCGTGAATATGACCGACTTCGTGCGCGATGACTGCCAAAGTTTCTTCATCGTTTAAGCGTTCAATCAAAGACGAATGAAGAACGATAATCGGTTTTTCGACGCCGCCGGTAAAAGCGTTGACGACCGGATTTTGCTGTATGAAAAGCTCCGGCATTTCCACTCCGAGAGTCGTGCAGGCGATTTGCAGTTTGGCGTGCAAATCCGGGCATTGTTTCGGCGTAACTTTGACGGCGCTCGCCATAAACGTTACGCGAATCGCCGATTCGCCCGTAACCGCAAGAAGTTTTTTCAAAGCACTGTCGATTCCCGGAATCGCCCGCAGAGCGGCAAGCGCCTTGCTGTCGGACGGGTGTATATAATCGTGCTTGGAGAGGTCGGCAAACTTTTTATGCGGCGCGTTCGAGAGCGGCAAACGGCAGCGCCCGCAAACCGCTTCGCCATTTTTATAATCTTCTTTGACGGCATTTTTCTGCCCGCAGTAGCGACAGCGAACGCTGTATTTTTCGGCAATCGCGGCGGTTGATGAATCTTTTTTTGGCATAAATTAAATTTTAAACGGCTATTTCGGATAATTCAAATACAAACTTCTGATGTCTTAAACGAGGCAAAGATGCAAAAAGTTTTTGTTTATATGATTTGAAAAAATAGTTTTGGAAATGATTTCCGCACAAATAGAAACTTGTCAAAACATTTTTCCGCTTATTTTCACTTTGCGCTTTTGTCGCCAAAGCAAGTGTTTGCGATTGTTATAAATTTGTCGCTGTCGGTAAATCCGTAATCTTCGCCGTTCCAAAGTTGCAACGCGCGCGAAGCGTTTTCAAAATCGCTTTGCGTTTGATTCGGAAATCGGTTTAGCCACTGCCGACAGCTTTGTTTTCTGACCGTTCGGCGCACGAAAGAACGCAAACCGACGATAAAAATTGACGGATTTAATGCTTCGTTTAGATGGTTCGAGATAAACGGTTTAATAACATTTTGCCGTATATCAGAGTTTTCGTTAAATTTCCAGATTCCGTTTTCGAGAACGAGAACGGCGGGTTTCGTATTGTCTCCGATTTTAATGTCTCGCGTCAGATTTAGGTAAAACTTCATTCCGACAAAATTGGCGCACAAATCGGCATTTGAATAAACGCCGGAGACGAGCGTGCCGTAAAAAGTCCGCTCGCTTGCGCGTCCCCAGCGGACGGCTTTTTCGCTCGCTTTCTCCGGCGTTGCGCCGTCAGCAAAAGCGCGTCGGTAAATTTTGTAATAGCTGTAGCCTTGCTGAAAAAAATGCGCGATTTTGTCCGTGCCGAACTGCGCGCCGTAAAGGTTGACGGTCGAGCTGATTGTTAAATAATTGGTCGGAACGATGTAGAAAATGGATTGTCGGAAACTTGTTTTGTAACGCGCCGGCTGTGCTAGAAAGCGATGTGATTCCATCCAACTGCCGGATTTCGTAAACGGAATCGTGCCTGCGCCGAGCAAATTATAAATCTCTTGAGCAACGGCGTCTTCCGAGCGAAGAAAAGAGAGCCTTTCTCGTTCTTTTTCGGCTGAATTGCATTTTACTTTTCCCGATTTTGACGCTGTCTTTTCAAGACAATTTTGCCGCGCCGAAATCTCGGCGTTTATCTTATCGATTGCTTTTGTTAAATTTTGTTCGACGTATTCCGATACTTCGCCACCAACGTCGGCAAGCGGTTCGGGCGGCAAATTGTATTGGTCAGTTTCAAAGGCAAAGACTGAATTTGCCTGCAGCAGCAAAAGAGCAAATAAAAATAATCGTGCAATCGTTTGCGGTTTCATAAAACTTTAAGACGAGTTCTTTTTAATAAAATATTTTCTCCCGTCATTTTACCGATTTACCAAATAAGTTTTAGCCGGACGATTGTTTCGACGTGATGAGTTTGCGGAAACAAATCAATCGCCGTAATTGACTCGATGCGGTAAACGCTCTCGGTCAAAAGCCGCAAATCACGGGCAAGAATCGCCGGGTCGCACGAAACGTAAGATATTTCCTTTGCTTTTAGTTTCAAAAGATTTTCAATCGTTCCGCGTTCCGTTCCCGAACGCGGCGGGTCGAGAAGAACGAAATCAACCGCGCCTAAATCGTCGATATTCTCCTCTAACCATTCGCCGACCGGCTCGCTGAAAAACCCGACGTTTTCAAGCGCGGCATTCTCTGTCGCTTTTGCGGCAAATTCAATCGCTTTTTCAAATCCTTCAACGCCTAAAACTTTTGTAAATTTGCGTGCCAGCGGCAACGTGAAAAGTCCGACGCCGCAGTATAAATCAATTGCATTTTCACCGCTTGCGCCGCCGGTTGCCGTTTCGACGAGCTGTTCGATTAGAAAAGGATTGCCTTGAAAAAAAGTGTTCGCGTCATAAAAGTAGCGATTGCCGCTTGCCTCAAAATTGATTTCGTCGGTTGGTTCAATAATTTCCGACGAGTAAATCGAAACGTCTTCGCCGCTCGATGCAGCTTCAATTTCGACAATTCGTCCCGCAAAAGTTTCCCATTCAATTGTTTCGTGCAGCTCGGTTAAAAGCGACTGCATTTCCGGCACGAGAATCGGACAAACTTTTACGTCGAGAACGTCGTGCGAGCCGCCTTTAAAGTAGCCGATTTTTTTGCCGCGCACGTCAACGTGCCATTGGGCGCGCGCGCGATATTCATAAGACTTCGGGCTTCCGATTATTGGAATTTCCGACTCGTAATTTATTTTTCCGATGCGCGACAGGCAATCTTTGACGATTCCGACTTTTGCTTCGAGTTGCGCTTCATATTTTAGATGCTGAAAATTACAGCCGCCGCACGTTCCGAAATACGGGCAACGCGGCTCGGTTCTATCAATCGACGGCTCGATTATTTCGACGATTCCGGCAAACGCCGTATTGCCTTTTTTTTGATTGATTTTAACGCGCAGACGGTCGCCGCGAGCCGCGAGCGGAACGAAAACGGTCATGCCTTCCGCAAAAGCCAGCCCGAAACCGTTCGGCACGATTTTTTCAATTTTAACTTCTATTATTTGGTCGTTTCCAGTTTTCAAAATAAATTATAAATAAAATAAGCTGAGGCGCGGAATTTCAGCTTGCACGCGCAAGCGTTTGAGCAGCATTAAATCAAACGTGCGCCGGTAAACGTCCGCTTCCATTTTGCCTCGGTATCCGGCAAGCTGTTTTTCGATTTCGCTTTTAAAGTCTGCGGCGGCAAAGTTTCGCAAAAGCGACGCATTGAGTAAATCGTCGAGTTTCTCCAGCGATTCTTCTAAATTCTCGGCATCTTGAAAATTGCTTTTAAGTTCCGCCAAACGGCTTAAAACTCTTTCCAGAGTCTCGCGCAAATCACCGCTTGCCTTCTGCGCCGCTTCTTCCAAATCGGTTGTGGTTTTGTTTAAATGATTTTTAATCGCATCGTTTGAAAACAGCGATTTATCAGCATCAACTTCAGTTGCGCCATTACCGTTTTTACCCGTTTGCGATTCAAGCCATTCCGCATGCTGTGCTTCAATTTCCTCGCGGCAATACATCAGAGATTTAACTGAACGCTTGCGTGCGGGCTGTTTGTCCGCCGTGTCGAAAACTTTTTCGATGCCGCGCAGAACAATGTGAAGCGGAACTTCGCGTTCCTGCCAAGTTTCAATCAGCGCCCAGTCGAGCGGGCTTAAAAGCAGATTGCGCCCGCGTCTGCGGACGAATGTTTCTTCGATTTCGGTAAAATAATTAAAGTAATTCAATGGTAAATGCTAAATGATTAATGGTTAGTGAAAAAAAGTATTTTACATTTACCTTTAACCATTTGCCATTATTCAAGGCGGATTTTCATTCGGCGCAGGGTTCGCATGTCTTCGTCGGTTAATTCCAGCTCGATGTCTTCGATTTCTTCGGAAACTTCGCTCGAATTCTCGCCGATTTCCTGTAAGGCAATTTCCAGTTTGAGCGTTAAATTCGGCTCATAACCAAGCTGACGAAGGCGTTCAATCGCCTGCGTTACGGCAAACGATTTTTCGATTGCCGCGTTTATTGACGCGCCGAGCGAGCGGACGGCTTCTTGTGCTTGTTTGTCGAGTTCCATTTTGTATTTAAAATGCTACGCGAGGCGATGAAAATAGTCAAAGTTAATTTTTTTCTTCAATTTTCCTGAAACTTCACTTGTGCTAAACTTTTGAAAATATGACGGAAAGACGCGAAAAATTTGAAACTTCGTCGGGCATCGAATTGCCGAACGATTTTAATCCGCAGAACACGACGATTGATTTTGAAACGGACATCGGACAAGCGGGCGAATTTCCCTTTACGCGCGGCGTGCGACCGAATATGTATCGCGGAAAATTTTGGACGATGCGCCAATATGCCGGTTTTGCTTCTGCCGAAGAATCGAACGCGCGTTACAAATATCTGCTTTCGCAAGGCACAACCGGACTTTCGGTAGCGTTTGATTTGCCAACGCAAATCGGTCTTGACTCCGACGATTCTCTATCGGCGGGCGAAGTCGGCAAAGTCGGCGTAGCGATTGATTCTCTCGAAGATATGCTTACGCTTTTCGACGGCATTCCGCTCGATACGGTTTCGACTTCGATGACGATAAACGCGACGGCTTCGACGCTTTTGTGTTTGTATTTAGCCGTTGCGCGAAAGCAAAATGTCGCGTTTGATAAAATCAGCGGCACGATTCAAAACGACATTTTGAAGGAATACATCGCGCGCGGAACTTATATTTATCCGCCGAAACCGAGTTTGAGATTGATTACCGACACTTTCGCTTTTTGCGCCGCAGAAGTTCCGAACTGGAACACGATTTCGATTTCCGGTTATCACATCCGCGAAGCCGGCTCGACCGCCGCACAGGAAATTGCTTTTACGCTGGCTGACGGAATCGCTTATGTTGACGCGGCAATTTCCGTCGGTTTAAAAGTTGACGATTTCGCGCCGCGTTTGTCATTCTTTTTTAATTCGCACAACAATCTTCTGGAAGAAGTCGCCAAGTTCCGCGCCGCGCGCAGACTTTGGGCAAAGATTATGAAAGAACGTTTCGGTGCGAAAAATCCCAAATCACAAATGCTTCGCTTTCACACGCAAACCGCCGGTTCGACTTTGACGGCGCAGCAACCGGAAGTTAATGTTGTGCGAACGACGATTCAAGCGCTCGCCGCAGTTTTGGGCGGAACGCAAAGTCTGCACACCAATTCAATGGACGAAGCCTTGAGTTTGCCGACTGAAACTGCCGCTCGAATCGCTTTGAGAACCCAACAAGTCATCGCTCACGAATCCGGCATTGCGGACATTGTCGACGCTCTTGCGGGAAGTTACGCGATTGAAGAATTGACGAACAAGTTAGAGCAAAAAGCGGTTGACTATATTCAAAAAATTGACGACCTCGGCGGAATGCTGCGTGCAATCGAACAAGGTTATGTGCAGCGCGAAATTCAGGAAGCGGCTTATCAATATCAAAAAGCAGTCGAAAAAAAAGATGCTGTCGTCGTCGGCGTCAACCGTTTTCAAATCGAAGAAAACGAGACGATTCCGATTCTTAAAGTCAACGAGAAAATTGAGCGCAGTCAAATAGAACGCCTTCAATCATTACGCGCCAAACGCGATAAGGAAAAAGCCGAAGTTGCTTTAACGAAATTGGAAGAATCCGCGCGCGGAACGGAAAATCTTTTGCCGCGAATTTTAGATTGCGTTGAAAGTTTTGTAACCGTCGGCGAAATCAGCAATCAGTTAAGAAAAGTTTGGGGTGAATACCGCGAAGCCGTAACGGTTTAAGGAGAAAAATATGGCAGAAGAAAATATTGAAGAATTAAACTCGAAAAACGAATCAATCGGACTGCGCTCAATTAGGGAAATCGTCAAAGATTTGTCGAAACCAGTCGCTAAGCGTCATCTGCGCTCGCGCAAGCAAGGCGGCAGAGACATAACTTATATCGCTTGGCACGACGCGATAAAATATTTCGACCATTACGCGCCCGGCTGGAATTATGAGATTCGCTCGCTCAATTCCGTAGGCGGGAAACTTATTTTAATTGTTCGGCTTTCCGTGCTGTGCGCCGAAGGTGTTGTTTACCGTGAAGCTACCGGACAGGAAGACGAAACTTTAGAAAGCTACGGAGATTCCTCTAGTAACGCCGAATCAATGGCTTTGCGCCGTGCTAGCGCGAAATTCGGTTTGGGTTTGTATTTATACGACCAGAACAAATAATTTCAGATAAAAGACATTGTTAAAAGCTGACCTGTCAGCGGATAAATTAACTGCTTTTCCTATTATTTCAGATTTATATTTTTAATGACAAACATTGTTATTTTGTGTTAATCTCGTCTTGAGTGTTTCCCGACACTCGTTTTTGCGACCTGCAATCTTAGGCACACATTTTCGACAATGGAAAAGCTAAACGAATTTCTGCAGACTTTATTGTCAACCTGCAGCTACGAACTTAATCTCGAACCGAACCGAACGCCATATGTCGTATCAGAAAACGGTATGACGGACGTGGCAAGCGCGCCGCTTTTGGGAACGCAAATCAGTATGCTGATTTTCCCTTTAATCCCGAACGACGTAAAACAGGAATTACCGAACAAAGACGAAGTTGAATTCGTTCACAATCACAATCTCGGAAACTTCAATTTCCATGTTAGAAAATCGCCCGCCGGATTTAACGTGACGATTCGCCCGATGGTCTCGGACGCGCGGTCTGATTTTACGGAAAACACAACGGAAAATCTGCCGGAAGTAACGGGCAGATTAATTTTCCCGGAAACAATGATTGAATCTTCCAATTCTGAATCCTATGCGCCGCCGGTCGCTTCTTTTGCCAATGCAATAAATAAGGAAAATGTCTTGCCGACAAACGAGCCGACGAATTTTTCCGCGCCGGAAACGTCGCCTGCAAAAATTGAATACTCAATAAACTCGGCTTCGCCGCAAAATACGGAAATTCAAATTGACTACGAGATTGAAGGTTTTGACGAACCAAAATTGGAAGTCGAAATATCTCCGGGGCATAAACCGGAATACGCGCCAGAAGTTTCTAACAATTCAAATTACGCGCAGTCGCCGAAAATACCGAAAATCGCTTTCGATTTTTCGCCTGAAACTCAATCGCCGAGTGCGTCAGTCGAAACAGCCAAAAAGCCTCAAACTTCTACGACCGTTAGCGAAAGCTCGCCGATTCGCCGCCGGATGGACGCGCTTTTTCACCAAATGGCGAGCGCAGGCGCATCGGATTTGCATCTTTCGGTCAGTATGCCGCCGATGATTCGCAAAGACGGCAGAATGCAAAAATTAGGCGGCAGCGAGTCAGTGCTTACGCCCGATGTGATAAAGAATTTGCTCGAATCGATAATGCCCGCTAAAAACAGGGAAGAATTTGCACAGCGCCGCGATACGGATTTTGCTTATGAAATCGAAAATCTGGCACGCTTTCGCGCCAATATTTTTATGGACAGAAAAGGAATGGGCGCGGTTTTTCGCATCATTCCGGCGAAAATCACGACCGCCGAGCAGCTCGGATTGTCCAAAGCAATTTTGGATTTATGCGATTTGTCGAAGGGCTTGGTTGTCGTTACAGGTCCGACGGGAAGTGGAAAATCAACGACGCTTTGCGCGATGGTCAATTACATTAACTTCCGGCGCGAAGACCACATCATAACGATTGAAGACCCGATAGAATTCACGCACGAAAATCAAAAATGTCTCGTTAATCAACGCGAAGTCCATAATCATACGGAAAGTTTCAAAGACGCTTTGCGCGCCGCTCTGCGCGAAGACCCGGACATTCTGCTCGTCGGCGAAATGCGCGACCTTGAAACAATTTCGATTGCAATTGAAACCGCCGAAACCGGACACTTGGTTTTCGGAACGCTGCACACGACGACCGCCGCTTCGACCATTGACAGAATCATCGACCAATTTCCCGCCGACCGCCAGCAGCAAATCCGTGTGATGCTTTCAGAATCCTTAAAAGGCGTCATCGCGCAAACTTTGCTTCCTAAACGAGGCGGCGGACGAGTTGCCGCGCTCGAAATTTTAATCGTCACGCCTGCGATTTCAAATTTAATCCGCGAAGGCAAAACTTTTCAGATTCCGTCGGCAATGCAGACAGGTAAAGCGCAGGGAATGGTAATGCTCAACGACGCGCTTTTCGATTTAGTCAAAAATGGTTCGGTCGAGCCGCGCGACGCTTATATTAAAGCCATCGATAAAACAGGCTTTGAATCGCTTCTGACGAGAAACGGAATAAAAATCTAGTTAAAAATCAATATTTTTTAGAAATAAAAGGCGTGCGATAAAAATCCGCACGCCTTTTTGCTGCGTCAAACTGTATTTTTCGGAGTCTTTTGGTAAATTAAATATACAAATTAATTTAAAGAAATCAAGAGGCAAAATTTATGCAGGAAATTACCGCGACCGAATTGAAAAAAAGTATGGATGCTAGCGAAAACGTTCAATTAATTGACGTGCGCCAGCCGGACGAAAATGCTTTTGCCCGTATTGAAGGCTCGAAGCTGATTCCGCTCGGCGAAATTCTAACTAGAATGAAGGAAATTGACCCGACGCGCGAAACGGTTATTCACTGCAAGGCGGGCGGGCGCAGCGCCAAAGCCATCGAAGCATTAGAACGCGCAGGCTTTAAGGGCAAACTCAAAAATTTGAAAGGCGGTATCACCGCTTGGTCAAACGAAGTTGACCCGAATGTGCCGAAATACTGAAATAATGGTGAATGATAAGTAATCAGCAAGTGCAAGAAAACATTCGTAATTTATATTCAGCTTGAAATTACAATCGTCAATTTTTCATCTGCAACTTACCGTTTACCACTGACCACTTTTCTTCGTCTCTTTGCCGCCTCAATCGTATTTTTCATCAGCATCGCTACGGTTAGAAGTCCGACACCGCCGGGAACTGGCGTAAAATAGGCGGCTTTCTCTCTCGCTTCTTTCGGATTAACGTCGCCGACAAGGGTAAATCCGCGCCGTTCAATCGCATTAAGACGCTTTTCGATTTCTGTTTCGTCAAATAATTCACGCGCCTGAATCGCATCGGAAACGTTATTCATACCGACATCGATGACGGTTGCGCCTTGTTTGATATGCTCGCCGCGTATGAATCCGGCGCGCCCGATTGCCGCGACCAAAATATCAGCCTGACTCGTAATTTCCGCCAGATTTTTCGTGCGCGAATGACAAATCGTGACGGTCGCGTTTTCTTTTAGTAAAAGCATCGCCATTGGTTTGCCGACGATGTTGCTGCGTCCTAAAACGACGGCGCGGCGTCCGGCAATTTCAATATCGGAACGCTTGAGAATTTCTATAACGCCCGCCGGAGTGCAGGGCGCAAGCGCGTTTTGACCTTGCGAAAGTCTGCCGACATTGACGGGATTCAAACCGTCAACGTCTTTTTCCGGGCTGACCTTTTCTATCACTGTATTTTCGTCAATTTGTTTCGGCAAAGGCAGTTGAACGAGGATTCCGTCAACATTGTCGCGCTCATTTAGCTCTTCGACAATTTTCAAAAGTTCTTCCTGCGTAGTTTCGGCAGGCAGATGAATATGTTCGGAAATAATGCCGAGTTCTTCGCTGGTTTTCACCTTACTGCCGACATAAATCGCCGACGCCGCATCGTCGCCGACGCGCACGATTGTCAGCGCGGGACGAAAATTATATTTGTTGTATAATTCTTTAACTTCTGCGGCGACCTCCGCTTTTATCGCTTCGCCAATCGCTTTGCCGCTCAAAATCTGCGCGCCTTTCTTCATTGTTTCTGCTATCATATTGGATTGTTTCCTTCTATAGATTACACCGATTTTATAATTTTATGCCACGAGGTGCGACGCTTCTTTTTTTATCGCTTTTTATAATCTTCCGCCTTTCGATTTCGGCTCAAACTTTGCCGGAAACCAGTGCCAAAATTCGCGCTGCCCTTGAAAATAAAGATTACCAAATGGCTATCGGCGAGTTGGAAAATCTAAAAAATCGAGACAAAAGAAATTTCGAGCTGAACAATTACGATTATCTGCTGGCGCGCGCGGCGGAGAAAAACAATGATTTTGCGGCGGCAATGGCAAATTATCAAGCGGTCGCCGGTCGAAATTCGATTTTAAGCGAATACGCGCTCTGGCATTTGTCGCAAATTGCGCGCGCGGCGGGAAATTTGCTGCTCGAGAGAATTTATCTGCGCCAGCTTCTTATGCTCGCGCCAGACGCTTTGACAAACGACGCGGCAAATTTGCGCCTGGCGCGCTCGTATTTTGAAAGTAAAGATTTCGACACGGCAATTCAAATGCTGGAATGGCAATTACGAATTACGAATTACGAATTACGCGACGGCGCAGACAATCCAAAATCCAAAATCCAAAATCCAAACTCTGACGACCGGAATCCGAAGACGCGTGAAAATCTCGCTTTGCTCGGGCAAGCGTATTTGCAAAGCGAGCGAACAAACGAAGCGCGAGACGTTTTTACGAGATTGATTAACAATCTGCCGAACCCGGCGCAGCCCGACGATTTTGCTTTAATCGCCGCAATCGCGCTCGACCGAGTGGACGGCAGCGAAGAAAATTTCGGCAAACGAGCGCCTCAATTACCGGAAGCGGAACATCTCCGGCGCGCTTTAATTTATCAGTTTAATCGAAATTTTCCGCTCGCGCGTCTGCATTATCAAGCGATTGTCCAGCGTTATCCGCAATCGCCAAATGTGGCGGACGCGCTTTATCAAACAGGACGCGGCTTCACGCAGGAAGCAAATTATAACGAAGCGATAAACTGGTTTGAGCGCGTGCTGGCAGAATTTCCAGCCGCCTCAGTTGCCAGAGACGCTTTAAGTCAGGCAGCTTCGGCTTACGCCCGCGTCAACAAACCGAAAATAGCCGTTACGCGCTACCAAACTTTTATCGAAAAATACGCGGACGCCGAGAATCTTGAGCGCGCTTATTTGAATATCGTCGATGTTTTACGCGATCAGGGCGAAGACACGAATGCGCTGAAATGGACTGCGAAAACGCAGGAAGTTTTTCGGGGTAAACTCCCCGAAGCCGTCGCGCTGTTCGCTCAGGCGCGGATTCATATTTCTCTAAACGATTGGCAAAATGCGCTGGTCGATTTAAATAATCTGCAAGCGTTTTCCGATTTGGGCGGCGCGCGCGTTCCGGGCGGAACAAATAAAGCGGAAGTTGCTTTTCTAAAAGGTTTTGCATTGGAAAATCTCAATCAATTCGGCGACGCGATTGACGTTTATCTTTCGATTCCAGACGGGCGCAACGAGTATTACGGCTGGCGCGCTACCGAAAGACTAAGATTTCTGACAAATAGTGAGAAGGGAAATCAAGCGGCTTTGCAGAAACTCAACCAACTGCGTTATATTTTGAGCCAGCCGCTTTCGCCCGCCAACGCCGAAAGCCAAAGGCAAACGGCGCAGTCGGCGTTTCGCTTAACCGGAGATGCGCAAATCCAAAATTTACTTCTCGACGCAATCAAAGAAACTTACGCGCTTCTGCCGAATTACCGAAAAATTCCGAGCGGCAAAATTCTCGATTTAGGACGCAAAGAAGTTTTACGGGAAAGGCGCTCACCTCAAACGACAAATTATCACGAAACTCTGGCAGATGAACTTTTATTTCTGGGTTTATACGACGAAGGCGCAGCGGAACTCGAAACTTCACAAACTGAAAACGGAAAATGGAAAACCGAAAATGAAGAAAACAATCCAAAATCGACAATCCAAAATCCAAAATCGAGTGATTTTGCATACACTTTAGCTGTCTTTTACAAGCGCGGCGACGAAGCGAATCGCGCCGTCGCCTACGCCGAGCCGCTCTGGAAAAATGTTCCCGCCGATTACCAAATCGAATTGATGCCGCCGGAGCAAATCGAGCTTCTGTATCCTGCGCCGTATGCGGGCGCGCTCTTAAAATATGCGCCGGATAGAGGTGTTGACCCGCGTTTTATGCTTTCAATTATGCGGCAGGAATCGCGCTATCGTCCCGATGTTAAATCGTTTGCTGCAGCGCGCGGGCTTCTGCAATTTATTTCAACGACGGCAGACAAACTCGCAGTCAAACTCGGGCGAAGTAATTTTAATCAAGACGAGCTTTATAATCCGCCGACAGCAATTCTGTTCGGCTCGCAATACCTTTCGGATTTATTCAAAATATTTCCCGCCCAGCCGCAAGCGGTCGCGGCAAGTTATAACGGCGGCGAAGATAATATGATGCGCTGGCTAGCGCGCGCCAACACACCCGACGCCGACCGGTATGTTCCTGAAATTATCTTTACGCAATCGAAGGATTATGTTTATAAAGTGCTGGCAAATTACCGCGTTTATCAAATGTTTTATGACGAAAAACTAAATAACGGTAAGTGGTAAACTAATTCTTGTATTTAGCACTTACCGTTTAGCACTTACCACTAAAACTATGCGTTATTTCTTATTAATTCTATTCTCCGTTTTAATTTTTTCGGCTTGCCAGAAATCACAGCAAACACAAATCGCTTCGCCGGACGCGAAACATTTTACGCTCAAAGGCAAAATCGTCGCCGTCGATAAAGCGAAAAAAAAGGCGACCGTCGCGCACGAAGCGATTCCGAATTATATGGACGCGATGACGATGGAATTTCCCGTCAAAGACGATTTTGTTCTTAATGATTTAACGAAAGACGCGGAAATTCGCGCCGATTTAATCGTCGATAAAGACGCTTTCTGGCTGGAAAATTTTACGATTACAGCCGCGCCGAATCCGAATCAAGCGGCGCTTCCGGTCAATGAAAATTTTGCGCAAATCGGCGCGGAAGTTCCCGATTTTAAGTTAGTAAATCAAGACGGCAAACAAATTTCATCAAAAGATTTTCGCGGGCGGGCGCTTGCCATTACTTTTATTTACACGCGCTGCCCGCTGCCGGATTACTGCATTTTAATGTCGAAGAATTTCAGCGACCTTGCCAACAAATTGCAAAATTCGCCCGAACTAAAAGATAAAATTCGTCTGCTCAGTATTTCTTTCGACCCTGCAACCGACACGCCGCAAAAGCTGAAAGAATACGGCTTAGGTTATTTGGGGAAGGGAGCGAAGCCTGATTTTACCGTTTGGCAATTAGCAACCGGAACAGACGCACAAGTGAAAACAATCGCCGATTTTTTTGGCTTGCGTTATGAAACTGCTGATGGCGATAAAACGCAAATCAACCATTCTTTGCGAACAATCGTCGTCGCGCCTGACGGACGGGTGCGAAAAGTTTTTCCGGGAAACGATTGGACGACCGATGAATTGTTAAGCGAATTGGAAGCGACGGCAAAATAAACAATGAATGCGGAACGATGAATGATGAATAAGAAAATGTTCTTTTTGTTCATCGTTCATCATTCATCGTTCATCGTTTTCTATTTACTTTTCGGCACAATTACCGGCAGATTTTTCTCCGCATATGATTTGTTAAATGCAGCGATGTCGTTTGATTTGATTGCCGTCAACTTTGCCAACTGCGCGTCAATCTTCGCCGTCAAATCATTGTAAACGTCATAAGATTGCGCGGTCGGCGCGGAATCCGAACTATCGACTGCCGAAGCTAAAGCAGCCAGCTTGTTGTTAAGTTTTATCGGAAAATTAAGCGCATCCTGCCCGCTTTTTATTTTCGTCTGATTTAATTCTTCTTCAACCGCCGTTAGCTTTTTAGAAATTTCCGCCGCGCGGTCGCGCAAATCTTTTTGTTCGGGCGCTTTCAAACGTGCTGATAAATCTTCGAGTTGTTTGCGCGTGTCGCGGATTTCCAGAATCGCGTCGTGCGTCTCTGTAAGTTTGGCGTTTATTTTCGACATCAAATCGAATTGTTTTTGAAAATCCTCCTGAGTTGTCGTCATTCGCGGGTCGGCTTTGACGGTAAAACTTTCGGTCGAAACGGCTTTTCCGTCAACCGTCAGGCGCACCTGATAATTTCCCGGCGCAACGCGCGCGCCCGCCAGAGTTCCGCCCCAGAGAATCAAGCCGGGAACGTTTGTCGCCGACGGCAAACGGTAGTTCCAGACGAATTGATTTAAACCCGTATCCGTCGGCAAATTCGGCTCTTCGCCGCGCTGTTGTTGCTGCGGCGCGCCTTCGGTTTGCGGCTTGCCCGTAAATTTGCGAATCGTTTTGCCGGTTGCATCGAGAAATTCGAGCGTGAGTTCCTTCTGCAGTTTTGTTTTTAAATAATAATCAATAATCGCCCCGTTCGGCGGATTTGCGCCGATTGTCGCCGTTTTCGGCAAGGGAAAACCGCCTCCGCCGGCTTGACGATATGCGTCTTCGGGTTTGAAAAGATAAGCGTCAGCGCGCTGTGCGTCAGCCAAATTATAAAGAACCGGCAGATTATCCAGAACATAAAACGCGCGTCCTTGAGTTGCGACAACTAAATCCTTATCGCGCTTGTGAAACGCTAAATCCGTAACGGGAACAATCGGCAGATTCAATTGAATCGGTTGCCAAATTTCGCCGTCGTTTGTCGAATAATAAATTCCGGTTTCAGTTCCGGCAAACAGAAAACCGCGACGATTCGGGTCTTCGCGCACAACTCTCGTAAAAGCATCATTCGGAATTCCCGAAACAATTTTTTTCCAAGTCTTCCCGTAATCGCTCGTTTTAAAAAGATACGGTTTATAGTTGTCGGATTTATAAGCGGTCGCGGCGACGTAAGCCGTTCCCGCGTCAAACGGCGAAGCGTCAATCGCGTTTATCTGTATCCATTCGGGCATATCTTTCGGCGTTACGTTTTCCCAAGTCTTGCCGTTGTCGCGCGTAACTTGAACAAGCCCGTCGTCCGAGCCAGACCAAATTACGCCTTGCGTTACGGGCGACTCGGCGACGGTAAAAATCGTGTCGTAATATTCGATGCTCGTGTTGTCTTGGGAAATCGGACCGCCCGAAGACGCTTGTTTCGATTTATCGTTTCGCGTCAAATCGGGCGAAATCGGCTGCCAAGAATTGCCTTCATCGAGCGAGCGAAACAAAACATTTCCCGCCGCATAAAGCGGGTAAACGCCGTTCGTTTTGTGCGGCGAAAACAGAATTGGATAGCTCCACTGAAAACGATATTTTTGAACGTCCGCGCCCGCGCCCATCGGGTTTTCAGGATAGACGTTAACGTCTTTTTGCTGTCCGGTGCGGTGGTCTTGGCGCGTCAAATATCCGCCGTAGCTTCCGGCGAAAACGACGTTTGAATCGGTTGGCAAGGGCGCAATCCAGCCGGATTCGCCGCCGCCAACGTCATACCAATCACGCTCGGTAATCGCAAAATCATTCGTCCGCGAAGCGATTCTGACAGTCGAATTATCCTGCTGCGCGCCATAAATGTTATACGGGAAATCATTGTCCAGTACGACGCGGTAAAACTGCGCGGTCGGCTGGTCTTGTTCCGTCCAAGTTTTGCCGCCGTTCATTGTAACGTGCGCGCCGCCGTCGTCGCCGCCAATCATTCTTTGGTTGTCATTCGGCGCAATCCACCAATCGTGATTATCGCCGTGCGGCGTCGGGACGGAAACGAAATTGCGCCCGCCGTCAATCGATTTCCAAACGCCGACGTTCATTACATACATCGTATCGGCGTTTTGCGTATCGGCGTAAACGCGCGAAAAGTACCAAGGGCGCTGTTTTATATTCGGACTGTCGGACATTTTCTGCCAATTGTCGCCGCCGTCGTCCGAACGATAAAGCCCGCCTTCTTTAGCTTCGACCATTGCCCAAATTCTCTGCGAATTAACGGGCGAAACCGTTACGCAAATTTTGCCCAAAATCCCTGTCGGCAAACCTTTATTTCTGGTGATTTCCGTCCAAGTGTCGCCGCCGTCCGTTGATTTATAAATCGAACTGCCCGCGCCGCCGCTGTCCATACTCCAAGGCGTGCGCTTGATTTGCCAGAACGAAGCATAAAGCGTGTTCGCGTTGTTCGGGTCAAACGTTAAATCTTCCGCACCCGTCTCTGCGTTGCGATACAAAATCTTTTCCCAAGTTTTGCCGCCGTCTTTCGAACGAAAAATTCCGCGCTGCTCGTTATTCGCCCAGAGATGTCCGAGCGCGGCGACGTAAACAATGTCGGGATTTTTCGGATTGATGCGGACGCGCGATATTTGCCGCGTATCGCCTAAACCAACAAATTTCCAAGTTTTGCCCGAATCCGTAGATTTATAAACTCCGTCGCCATGCGAGACGTTGCCGCGCACGGTTTCCTCGCCCATTCCGACGTAAATGACGTTCGGATCTGATTCGGAAACGGCAACCGCGCCGACCGAGCCGGTTTTGAAAAATCCGTCAGAGACGTTTTCCCAATTCGTTCCGCCGTCAGTCGTTTTCCAAATTCCGCCGCCGGTCGCGCCGAAATAATAAACATTCGGTTGACTCGGAACGCCCGCGACTGCGCCGACGCGCCCGCCGCGAAACGGACCGATTAAGCGATACTGCAAATTCTTGAGCGGGTCTGAACTTTTCGGCGCAGGCGTCGGTGTAACGGACGGCGAAGTTTGCGGCGTCGGCGCGAAAAGCGGCGTCGGCGTTGCAACCTGCGCGTTTATCAAACTCGCAGACGCAAATAAAAAAATGAAAACGAGCAAAAATTTTTGCGGAAAAAGAACGTGCGTTTTAGACATTGGAAAAATCACCTTTTGTTTTGATTTAGGAAAAACTTTTATGGATGCAGTTTGGCTTACGCAGCAAATTAAATCAATGTTTCACGATATGCAAAATTTTTTGTAATTTCAACGACTGAAAATTTCTTAATAAAAAAGCGCAAAAGCATTTTGGGAAATTACATTTTTCGCGCAATCTCTCGGACGCGCGCCTTCAATTGTTTTTCGTCAATTTTCAGCGCCGCGCCGTCGCGATAAATCTCTTCGCCGCCGACCATTGTCAGCCGAACGTCGCGCGCGCCGGACGCGAAAAGCAGCGCCGAATAAACGTCGTGAACGGGCATTTGCGCGAGTGCGTCGAGCGAGACGACGATTAAATCCGCTTGCTTTCCTGTTTCCAGCGTTCCGATTTTCGTTTCTAATCCGAGCGATTTTGCGCCGCCTAAAGTTGCGGTTTCGATAATTTCACGCGCGTTCAAAAACCTTGTTTTGTATTCGGGATTTCTGGCGACGAGCGCTGCAAAACGCGCTTCTTCTAAAATGTCGCAAATGTTATTGCTCGCCACCGAATCGCTGCCGAAACCGACCGCCGCGCCTCTGCTTAAAAATTTCTCAAGCGGCGCGATGCCGTGCCCGAATTTGGCGTTCGATTTCGGACAATGCGCGATACGCGAGCCGCTTTCGACAATTAAATCAATATCTCTGTCTGAAACTTTGACGCAATGCGCGAGCGTCGGTTTGGCGCGAAGGACGCCGATTTTGTCGAGATATTCGATTGGCGAAATTTCCGGCGCGTGCCATCCGACATTTATTTTTTCGTAAATGAGGGCGAAAAATCCCGCGCCTGTTTGGAAAAATTCCGTTTCCTCGTTTGATTCGGCGGCGTGCGTCGAGATTTTAATAGCATTCTCAACTGCATAATCGGCAATCAATTCAAAAAGTCTGCGGCTGACCGTGTAAGGCGCGTGCGGCGATAAACCAACTTTGACAAATTCGGTTTCCGTTTCTTTAAGAGCGAGAAATTTTTCTTCGAGTTTGGCGAAATCTTCCGCCGCCGTTTCGTTTTTCGGCGAAAATTCGGTTTCTTGAAACACAACACCGCGCAAGCCGTTTGCTTTCAAGGCTTCAAAACCAGCGCGTCCGATGCGTCCAATGTCGCCGAAACAAGTCACCCCGGCGCGAGCGCCTTCGAGCGCGCCGAGCATCGCGCCCGTTTCGATGTCGCTTTCGGTTAAATGTTCGGCGCGCGTTTTTGTCAATTTCATCAGCCACGAATAAAAATCTTCTTCCACCTCGTCTAGGAATCCGCGCATCAACGTTATCTCCAGATGCGAATGCGCGTTGACGAGTCCGGGCATAATCGCGGCTTCGCCAAAATCTTCGACAACAGATGCGGGAAATTTTTCGGCAAGATTTTCTTTTGTCCCAACGGCGACGATTTTGTTTTCTTCTACGGCAATCGCGCCGCGTTCAAACGGTTCGGCGGAAATCGGCAAAACAAAATCGGCGGCGAGAATTTTTATAGGCATCGAGAATCAATAAAAACCTGCATCTATTTTTTGTTGGAATAATAACGGTTGAGAATCGAAGAGACGTAAGATTTTGTCGAGACGATATTGATGCGGTCGATAAATTCCTGTTCAGAGAGTTTTGAAGCGTCGGCGTCTTTCGTCCATTCGTCAACGCGGCTCGCTCCGGCATTATAAGCGGCAAGCGTCATCGCTCGCTCGGCAGGAAAATTGCGATAATTTTCGCGCCGTTTTTCCAGATACCAGCAGCCGATTTGGATGTTGCGTTCCGGGTCGCGCAGGAATTCATTGACATTATCGTCGGCGGTTTGCCGCTCAAATTCCCGAAAGCCCGTCTCGCGCGCCCATTCGCGCGCAACGGTCGGCGTTATCTGCATCAAACCGACTTCTTCCGCCGCGCCGATTTTCCACGAGCGAAAATAAGTTTCCTCGTAAATAACGCTCCAGACCAGATTCGGTTCGAGGCGGTAAATGCCAGCCTGCCGCGCTATCAATTCATCATATTGATGAATCCAATAACGGTTAAAAAAATAAAGTCCAATCAGCGAAGAACAGATTAGAACTATCAAGCTGGAAATTAAATAACGACGCATTCTTTGGAGTTTTAGAGTTCATAGAGTTTTTAGAGTAAAAGGAAAGTTTCTCAAACTCTGCAATTGTGCAACTCTGAAAACTCAATTTAACTTTTTGAATTATTTCCAAAATCGATTATGCGGTGCGACCCATATACATCTTCGTAAAGATTGTGAAGCGATTTGCGCGTTGGAGATTCGGATTGCGAATTTATCTGTCCTTGTCATCTTTATCTTCCGCATCTTTCGCTTCGCTCAAATCGTGCGAGCTTTCGTTTTTAGTGAATTTGTCGGAGCGAACCATTTCGGCAAATAAATCCACGTCGTAATCGGCTTCGCGCGACATTTCTTGGCGAATCTCAAGCAGCACTTCCAAAAATTTCGGACGACGATACATTATACTTTTAATTGTTAAATGTTAAGCGTCAAAGCGTCAACCTCTGAGAAATTTAATTATTTTTCAAAGAGAATCTTTAACTGTGAACAAGGAATTCCGGCGTGATAATTACGGGCGAGAAAAATCCGGCGGCGGTATTAAAAAGTCTGAGACGCGCCTGCTTGCGGACGTTTGCCAGATGTCCGAAGTTCCACGTAACCAAATAATCAATTTTGTGAAAAGAGGCAAGCGCGAAATGAAGCGCGTCGGCGATAAACTTGCGGTGAAAAATGCCGCGCGCAATATAGCCGTCGGCTAAGATGGCGACTTCTTCGGCGAGTTCGAGCGTTTCAACCGGCGCGAGCAGCCGCAGATACCCCGTCCGGTGCGGCTCGGCAACTTGCTCAATCTCGCGGCGAACGAGAATCGAGCTAAAAGCGCGGTATTCGGCAAGCTCGTGTTCCCACCAGCGAATCGTCAAATCACGCCGGAAAGGTTCGCCGTTGTCGAGATACGCGCCAACGACCGACGTTTCTAAATAGAGACTTTGCTTCATAAAATAGACAGTCCACAGTCCATAGTCAACAGCCCACAGTCGAAAAAGCCTTTTGACACAGGACTATAGACTACGGACTGTGGACTACTTAATTGGAGCGAAAATTACCTTCGAGTTGCTGAAATCAAAAGTCAGACGATAATTTTTCAAAAAGTTTCCGCCCAAAATTCCAGCCTGCTCGAAACCGGAAGTTTCGTTGATTATACCTAAATTCAGCGCGACCGCTTTAATGCTCTTGCAACTGTTGTTGCCGAAACTGATTTTCGGCAGCAGAAACGAAGGCATCTCTTCGGTAACGCCCGCCGCGCCGACGACGCGCATTTTTTCGTCGCGGACAAATGGGCTGATTTCCTTTGAACCGGCAATCTCGCTGGAGATAACGGAAATGCTCGCGCCCGTGTCGATAATAAAATTCAAAGGCGTCTCTATTCCTTCGAGCTGAACTTCGCCGCTCAAAAATCCGCTCGAAGTCAGCCGCAACGGAAGCGACAAAACTTCGTTTTCCAATTTTATGCCGCCTGTGCCTTTTTTCTTCAAAGCAAAAGTCGAATCGCCGTAATCAATCGTCGTCAAAAACTTTGAGATTAGCGATAAACCAATATAGCCGTCGATTTTTTCACTTTTCGAGTGAAATTCGCGGATATAAACGGGAACGTTTCTGATTTCTACATTGCCGACGCCGACCGATCGCAAAAAACCGTAAACGATTTCAAACGTCCCGTCGCCGCCAACGCCGTGCGCCAAGCCGCCGCGCGTTATAGGTTTAATTTTTAATTTTTGCGCCGTCTCGTTGGAAATAACCGAAATTCCCGAACCCGTGTCAAGGACAAAATTAAGCGGTTCGTCTCTGCCGTTGACCTTTAGCTGAATAACCGGACGGTCATTGACCAGTCGAAACGGGACGCTCGTTTCCCCCTCACCGCCCAAACTGTAGAGCGATTGTTTGCCACCCAAGAAACGCAGAAAATTAATCAATCCTTTGATGCGCTCACGCCTTTCCTTATCGGTTTGCGGCGAGATTTGCAGAAATCTTTCGTATGCTTCAGCTGATAATTTATAATCTTCAGCCCGCGCCGCGACCTGCGCCATGGTGAACAAAAAATCCGGCTCGGACGGCTCTAAAAAAACGGCGGTCTGCAGTTGTCCGAGACCGACGTGGATTTGGTTTTGGTAAAAATTGAGCGTTCCGAGTCCAGCCCACGCCAGAGCTTCCCGGTTATCAAGCTGTAGAGAATTTATGAAAAGAGTTTTTGCCTCGCCGAAATTTCCCGAAGCCAACAAAACCGAGCCTAAAACGGCGAAAGCGTATGAATTTTTCGGCTCGTCGCGGGCGATCTCGAACGAAAAGTCGTAAGCATCCCGGAATTGTCTTTGTTTTAATAAAATATAGGCAAGATTAAGTTTGGTTGCCGAATCGCGCGGATTAATTTGAACAACGCGCCGGAGAGTTTTTTCCGCTTCAGATAGCTCGCCTTTGCGCGTCAGTTTTTTCGCCTGTTTGATTAGCTGGCGCGCGTCATCCGCTGACTGAACATCTTTGCCGCTTGCCGCCGAAACGGAAAACGCCAATGCCAAAAAGCATATTACTGAAACAAAAGCGAAACGTTTTGCGCGGAAAGGAAACTGTAAAACGTCTGCTGAAAAAGTCTTAAACTTCATAATTGACTCCTTTCCTTCAAGCGGGACGGCAAATTTTTATTTTTTTTTATTTAAGAATTTCGCCCGTTTTCATTGACCATAAAACCAAATCGAGTTCGTCAAAATCAATCTCCGCCGCCCGCGCCAATTCTTTTAATTTTTCTTCGGTGGCGAGATATTTAGCGCGCGTCGCGGGCGGCGTCGGATTTTCGATGATTCCAAGCTCCGCCAGACTTCGCAAAATGTGTTTGTCTAAAATTGCGTAGCCTTTCAAACCGATGTTACGCAAATAATGACTTGCTTCCTTGTAGCCCAAACCCTTAATGCGTTTTTCTCGGACGAGCCAATCGCGCCGCTCCAAATTGTTGTCGAAACCTTGCAGTTTTTCGCGCAGACGCAAATTACAGTGTTCCAGCAGAAACTCCCGCGAAGCGACGATATAACCGGCGCGCGCATTCGGATAGCGATGTCGCCCGCGCAAAGCAACGGCTAATTCGTCCTGTTCTCCGGTCAATAAAATCGATCTAACCGCTTCGACCGACCGCACTCCCATTCGCGCCGAACATCCGCCCGTAAAAAAACAAAAAACCATTTCTTCCCACAAACGCTCGTCCGCTGCGGTTTGCCAAACATTTTCAAACTCGGCGAGTCTTTCGAGAATTTCTTTGCGTCTTTCCCCGTGCGCGGCTTTTATTTTTTCAATCGTTAAAGGCTGGGTTTCTTTTTTCACAAAACTTTTCAGTGTTGCTTAATTTTCGGAGTTTTCCACCCGATTGTCAATGTTTTTCGGGAAACACGCCGCTTTTCGAGCTATCTTTTATTAAGTTTAAGATACAAAAATTTCGGCGCAGGAATTTGATTAAAATGTTTGAGATTAAATAAAGACTTCCATTTTCGTAGTTTTCGATGTATAAGTAAATAGAATCACCTGTATAAGGGATTCTATCGGCTAGCATCCAATCTCAAAATAAATTCATCTTAAACTTTGTCGGAAACGACTGAAAAAAGGAGAATACGAAAAAAAATTTCTTTGTTTGAAAATAGGGACGGTTGATGTGGTATAATTCACACAGTTTCCTTACGACCGGGAGAAAAGGGAAGCCTGCCGCACACCGAACAATAAAAAATATGAAGAGTTTCAGTAGCAAAACAGCCTTACGGCTCATTGTCTTTTTCTCGTTGATGGCGAGTTCGACGTTTGCCGCTTTCGGTCAAGCCGTTAAGCCGCTTCTGCAGCCGATTACCGTTCAGCCGAATAGCGACGCGCCCGCGCCGACAGCGCCGCCGCTCGTCAAAAAAACTTCAAGTTCGATGCCCGTCGCGGCACGCAAAACGTCGTTTCCGGTCCTGGCGGATGTTGAAATTCCGGGTTATTCAGGCGTTTTGGTCGAAGACGAGAAAGGCAGCGTCGTTTTAGACAGCAATTCAAATTATTCTTTTAATCCGGCGTCAAACGTCAAAGTCGCTACCGCTTATGCCATTATAAAAACTTTCGGACCCGATTATCGCTTTCAGACAAACGTTTGGACGGACGGGCAGATTGACCCGATTTCCGGCACTCTCAACGGTAATTTATATGTTTCGGGACGCGACCCGGTTTTTAGTTACGAACACGCCGTTACGATTGCTAATGAATTGAATCGTCTAGGCGTCAGAAACGTCAACGGCGATTTAATTGTTACAAATAATTTTGTGATGAATTACGGCAATTCTACCGAACGCGCCGCCGCTTCTCTTGCCATAACAATGGACTCGGCAAAACGTTCGGCGGCGGCAAACACTGCTTGGCGAAATTATTTGGTTAATTCCGACAAAATGAACACGGCAAACGCTTTTCCGAGCGTCGCATTTTCCGGCGGCACTTATGTACAGGCGATTCCGACAAACGCAAAACTTCTTTTCTCGCACGAATCGACGCCGATGCGCGAAATTCTAAAAACGACGCTTTGTTACTCAAACAATTATCTGGCGGAAAAATTAGGCGATATGCTTGGCGGAGCTTATGCCGTCGCCCGCATCGTGCAGATGAACGCGCAGGTTGCGCCCGAAGAATTTGTGCTGCAAACCTCAAACGGTCTCGGCATCAATCGCGTTACTCCGCGAGCGATGATGAGCCTTCTGCGAACTTTGCAAAAAGAACTCGCGCGCTACAAAATGACTTTCGCCGACATTATGCCCGTTGCCGGAATCGATAAAGGAACGCTCGAACGTCGTTTCGATACGGATTTTTCGCGCGGCAGCGTCGTCGGCAAAACCGGAACTTTAGGCGAGACAGACGGCGGAGCAAGTTCTCTGTGCGGCGAGATGCAGACGCGCAGCGGCAAAGTTTTGTTCGTAATTTTTAATCAGCACGGTAATAATACCCGTTTTCGCTCGTTTCAAAATTCGCTCGTTTCCTTAATTCAAGGACAACTCGGCGGCGCGGCGCCGATTGCCTATAATGCCATCGCGCTCGACCGCAGAATTGCCAACACGCGCATTACTTATCCAGATACGCGCGTTAGAACGAATCAATAATTCAAATTTACAAAAATTTAATTGCCTGAAAAGAAGCCGGAAAAATCCTGCTTCTTTTTTTGCGTTTTAACTTGTCGAAAGTGGTGAAATAATGCAAACTTTGAATTTTGCCCAACCAATCAAATGAACCGAATCGAACAAGAAAAAGACCAAACTGAAGAAACCCCTGAACTTTTAGCCGAATCCTCAGCCGCCGAGCAAATCGATGCCGCGCCGCCGAAAACCAAACAAACAAGCGTCGCCAAATCAGCCGGAATCGTCTCGATTGCCGTAATGTTTTCGCGCGTTTTAGGCTTAGGGCGCGAAATGGTTTTTTCATATTACTTTGGCTCGGGTTTTATTTATGACGCTTATGTTGTGGCATTTCGGATCCCGAATGTCTTGCGTGATTTGTTTGCCGAAGGCGCGCTTTCTGCTGCGTTCGTCAAAGTTTTTACCGATTATCAAATCAACAAAAGCGAGCAAGAGGCGTGGAAACTCGCCAGTCTGGTTTTGAACGCTTTGGCGGTCGTTCTCAGCATTATTACTATCGTCGGAATTTTGATAACGCCTTATGCCTTACCCAAACTGCTTTACGGATTTCCGCCCGAAAAAGCCGCTCTTGCCATTACCTTAACGCAAATTATGTTTCCCTTTATCCTGCTCGTCGCTTTGGCGGCGGTAGCGATGGGCGTTTTAAATACAAAAGGAATTTTTGGAATTCCGGCGTCGGCGTCGACAGTTTTCAATGTCGTTTCAATCGCCGTCGGACTCGGCGTGGCTTATTGGTTGAGCGGTGGTGGATGGGTTATCTCAAATGATAAAAATGCGATTCCGAATCTTTCGGCGCATTGGGCAATCATCGGAATGGCAATCGGAACTTTAATCGGCGGCGCGGCGCAATTCGCAATGCAGTTGCCTTCGCTTTTTCGGGTTGGATTCCGGTTTTCGCCCCTTTTAAGTTTTACCGACGAAGGCGTCAAACAAGTAATGCGTCTGATGGCTCCGGCAATTCTGGGAACGTCCGCCGTGCAAATCAACGTGATGGTCAACACGATGTTCGTTTCTGAAATCAACGGAGCGCAAGGCTGGCTGAGCTACGCTTTTCGCTTGATGCAGTTTCCCATCGGACTTTTCGGCGTGGCAATCGGAACGGCTTCCGTTCCGATGCTGTCGCGAATGGCAAGCGAAGGAAAATTCGACGACTTTCGCCGCACGCTTTCCTCATCGCTTAAACTTGTTTTTCTTTTAACTCTACCATCGGCTTGCGGTTTGATTATTTTGGGCGAGCCGATAATTCGCTTGATTTATGAGCGCGGCGCGTTTTCCGCAACCAGCACGCCGATGACGGCTTACGCGCTTGCCGGTTACTCAATCGGTTTGACGGGTTATGCGGCGATAAAAGTTCTCTCGCCCGCCTTTTATGCTTTGAATGACGCGAAAACGCCGATGATTATTGCCATCTGCTCGATTGCCGTCAATGCGCTGGCGAGTTTTCTGTTCCGCGACTGGCTTTCAAATTACGGCGTATCGCCCGAATATCCGCACGGTTACGGTCACGTCGGCGTCGCGCTCGCAACTTCAAGCGTCGCGCTGGTGAATTTTTTCGCGCTCGCTCTGATGATGCGAAAACGCATCGGACGAATTGACGGGCGCGATATAATACAAGTGTTTCTGCGAATCGCAATGGCGGCGGCGATTATGTCGCTGGTTTGTTATTTGAGTTATCGTTTTCTATTTGGACAATTCGGCGTAACAGGGTTTTCGACAAAGCTAATCGAAGCCTTTGTGCCGATAATTTTGGGCGGAATCACTTTCGTCGTTGCGGCGAAAATCTTGCGCGTAAAAGAAATCACGCAGCTAACAAATACTTTTAAGAGAAAGTTAGGACGTAAAAATGGATAATGAACCTGTAAACGACCGGAAATATCAAGAGCGCGTTTATGAAATCGTGCGCGAAATTCCGGCGGGCAAAGTTATGACTTACGGGCAAATCGCGGAAATGTTAGGCGCGGGTTATACGCCGCGCACAATCGGATATGTGATGCACGCGGCTGATACGGAAAACGTTCCGTGGCAGCGAGTTATCAATTCGCAAGGCGCGTGTTCGACAGGAAAAATGATGATGCCGGTAAATTTGCAGCAGAAAATGCTCGAAGACGAAGGCGTAAAATTTGACGAAAAAGGTCGCTGCGATTTGAATGTTTACCGCTGGTTTCCCGAAGGCTTTGAGCAGGAAGATGACGAACAGCCAAGTTTATTCGGTTAAAAAATATGGAAGATATTAATATTCTCAGTTATGAAACCTGCGAAGAAAACGGTCTTTCATTCGAGCTTATACTGGATGGCAAGCCATTGGCGGATTACGTGAAATTTAAGGACACTAAAATACCTTATTGGATAATTGACAAAGGTCTGCCGCGATATGGTTTTGATATTGAAGACAAAATTGACGAAAGAATAGTCGCGGTCTGTAGTTGCGGCGAATACGGTTGCGACTGCGTTCTTTGCGAAGTTCAGTTCGACAATCAATTTGTTACGCTAAAAGGATTTCGTCGTGAACGAGGTTCAGATTTGAAACAGGTAGAATTTAAATTAAATTCAGAAAACTTTCACGATATAGAATCAAAAATCAGCAAAGACGCTGAAAAATATAACCAAGAAAAGTAGATATTATCTTCCCCATTTCAATTTATTCCGCAAAACGTCAAAATAATTGCGATTTGTCGGCTGGACGAGATTAAAAGTCGTCTCGCTTTTGCGAATCGAAACTGAATCGTCTGCCGTCATCGAATAACCGAATTGACCGTCGAGAGTTAAAACGACGCCGTCGCTTTCCTGTTTCAGACGAAGATTAATTTCGTCCGTGTCGGGAACGACAATCGGTCGATTCGTCAGCGTGAACGGGCAAATCGGCGTCAGCACGACAGCGTTCATCGAAGGATAAACAATCGGACCGCCCGCCGAAAGATTGTATGCGGTCGAACCCGTAGGAGTTGAAACAATCAAACCGTCAGCGCGAAACGAGTTGACAAAAAGATTGTTCAGGCGAACTTCGATTTCAATCATTCTGGCTAAAACCGCTTTATTGACGACGACATCGTTGAGAACGCGCCCGCTTTCAATCCGTTCCGCGCCGCGAAAGTGTTCGACTTCGAGCATCACGCGCGCGTCAATCTCGAAATCGCCGGAAAGAATCGCTTCGAGCGCGGAAAGCATTTCTTCGATGCGAAACTCGGTCAGATAACCCAAACTTCCGTAATTGATTCCCAAAACCGGAACGGCGCGCGCGTCAATCAAAGGCGCAGTCGAAATCATCGTGCCGTCGCCGCCGAGAACGACGATTAAATCAACCGCGCGCTTGAAGTTTTCAATGTCTAGGCTTTCAATGTCGCAGGTTTCAGATTTGTAATGCGATTCTTGAACGGTCGAAATTCCGCGCTCCTTCAGCCACGCCGCAATCTCGCACGCCGTTTCCCACGCTTCCTTGTGATTGGGTTTGACCACAACGCCAACGCATTTTATTTTTTGATTTTCCATCTTTAAAGTGAAAATTTTCGATTAATGTTTAACTAAAAAATTTGTAATCGCAATCCGTTATAGCCTCGGATTTTTTTCGACAAATTGCAAAAGATTTTTGACATAGGATTTAAAGTTTGGGCAGTGAACGTTGTGCGCCAAAAGCAGTTCGTCGGCAATTCTCGTGTCGTAAGTTTGCGGCACGAAAAAATACGGAACAGCCGGAAAAGGCAAGCCGCTCAAGGCAGGCGAGAACGGCAGCATCAGACCTTTTTCGATTAACTTTTCGGGCGGCTTGACGACACTCTTTTTGCCCGTTAAAGCCTCGCTAATTGCGTCGAAAAGCTCTGCAGTTGTTAGCGGATTCGGGTCGGCGAGCGCTATGGTTTTCCCCGTTGCGCGTTCGTCTTTGGCAAGAGCCGCAATAGCTTCGACTACAAAATCGACCGGAACGAGATTCAGCTTTACGTGGTTGTTGCCGACATTGACGAAACGCAAAAGGCGCGGCGCTTTCCTAAGGTATAAAATCAGCGAGTAAATGCCGTCGTATTTTTGAGTTTCACCCGTACGCGAGTCGCCGACGACAACCGACGGTCGGAAAATTGTCGTCGGAATTGTTCGCTTCAAATTTTCAACTTTTCGTTCCGCCAAGTATTTTGTTTCCTCGTAAAAATTGCGAAAACCGGCGGCGTGTTCGAGTTGCGATTCTAAAATCTCGCCCGTCCGCCGTCCGGCAACGTAACAAGTCGAAACGTAATTATAACGCCGCAGGCGCGGCAGATTTTTGACAAATTCATTGACGTTCCGCGTGCCTTCGACATTAACCGAATACGCCAAATCTTTTTTGACCGCCAAATCATAAGCGGCAGCGAGATGAAAAACGTCGGTCGTCTCCGCCCGCACAATTTCCAAATCATTTTCCGAAATGCTGAGATTTTCTCGTGTAATATCGCCTTCGATAAGCTCAAAGTTCTCTGGCGATGTTTTCGCGTCGCGTGCGATGTCTTTAATTTCCCGCGTCGCTTTTTCGATGAATTCCTGCTGCACAAGTAAAAAAAACTGCGTGTCATTTTTCGCCAGCCGTTCGACAAGCCGCTTAGCGATAAAACCCGGAAAGCCAGTCAGAAAAATTGTTTCGCTCGACTTCATACGGCGATTATAACTGAACGATTATTCAGTATAAAACCGGACGACGCGATTAAATTTTGAAAAAGCGCGATTTATCAAACTTTTACACTATTATTAATGTTGTGATATTTTTCTGAAAAGATTCGACGCAGAATTAAATATGGCGGAAGAAAATAAAAGCGAAGCGGCAGGCGAAGAAAATAAGGAAGGCGCGGCGGAATATTTTTCCAGCGAATTGGAAGAGCCGCGCTGGTCGGTCGTCTCGTTTGAAAAACTTGCGGCGAAAAATCTGACTTACGTCGAAGCCGAGGAAAAATTAAAACAGCTCGAAGCAGAAAAAATAGCAGGTTTGTGTATAATCACGGACGAAGCCGCCAAAAGAATTTCAAAACAAAACTAGCCACGAACAAACACGAAAATAAATCAAAAAACCTTTCGTGTCTTTTCGTGTTTGTTCGTGGCTAAAATTCCAGAACAACTTTCCCGAAACTCTCGTTCGATTCCAGATATTCGTGCGCCGCTCGGACATCTTCAATCTTAAAAACACGGTCGATGTTCGGTTTTATCAAACCCTTTTCCAGAAGCGGCACGACATCTTCGGCAAACTTTCGCGTCGCGTCGGCTTTTTCTACGGTTGAGCGCGGTCGCAAAACAGTTCCGATAAGCGAGGCGCGCTTTACCATCGCTTGACCGATATTCAACTCCGTTTTCGCGCCGCCAGTCGTGCCGACAAGAACGATTCTGCCTCTCAAAGCAAGACTTTCCAAATTCGCCGCAAAGTAATTTGCGCCGACCAAATCCAGAATTACATCAACGCCACCACCTTGCGTTTTTTCTTTAATCTTTTCAGCAAAATTTGCTTCGCCTAGCACTAAAATCGCTTCGTCCAATCCGAACATTTTGCATCGGTCGAGTTTTTCATGCGTGCGCGAAGTGCCGAAGACTTTTACATTTTTCGCCTTTGCCAACTGCAAAGCGGCAAGCCCGACGCCGGAGCCGACGGCGTGGATTAAAAGCGTTTCGGTTTCTTTTAATCCGGCTTGCGTGAAAATTGCGTCGTGCGCCGTGATAAAGGCTTCGGGAATCGCGGCGGCTTCGGTAAAAGATAAATTGTCGGGAATTTTTGCGAGAAGGCTTGCATCACTCAAAAGGAATTCGGCTTGCGCGCCACCTGCCGTAATGCCGAAAACGCGGTCGCCGATTTTGAAATCTTTAACGCCTTCGCCCGTTTCAGCGACTTCGCCCGCAAACTCCAAACCTAAAATGCGTTCGGGAAAACCTTTGGGCGGAGGATAAAATCCGCGTCTTTGCAGAAGGTCGGCGCGATTTAAAGCCGACGCTTTAACTCTGACTAAAACCTGCGCGTCCGTCGGTTTCGGCAAATCTTCAACCTCACGCCATTCTAGATTTTCCGCGTCGCCGAATTCTTTGATATAAACAGCTTTCATAAATTTATTGACAAATGAAATTAGCCGCGAATTACACAAATCAACACGAATAAAAATAAAAATCATTCGTGATATTGGTGTAATTCGCGGCTAAAAAACTTCCTCCAAAAGCTAAACTTTCCGTTTCGTCGCGCGCTGCGCCATATTCATCAAATTCTCCGGCATCCATTTGCTCAAATTCTTTTCTTCCGCATCGGCAATTCCCTTATGCCGATTGCGCCATTCTTTTTCGGGCGCGTCCTCGCGTCCTGATTCACGCGGGAAATTTTCGACCTGTTCAAGACTGATAATAATTCCGTGCGCGATTTCTTCCCAATTTTCCGTTTGAATACCGCGCAGGACAATCGGCAAGCCGGCAGTCCAATCTTCTTCGGGCGCGATGTCGTCGTATTCGGGAATCGTCAAAAACGCCGGCATTGGAAACGCCTGCCCGCTGAATTCGCTGACAAGTTGTGCTTTGACGTCTTTGTAAGACGCATTCGGGTTAGCGCGTCTCATTTCCAGAGCGCGTCGGAAAATATCGGAAACGGTTGATTGATTGCTCATTGTATTTTGTTGAAATCTCCAGAAAATGTTTCTTATAATAAGTTACACGAATTTGCAGAAGCGGTAAAATTTGGCGATTGTAAAGAGCTTTATTTAATTTGCTTTTCGCCTTATCAAACAGTTCGAGGCTAACTTTTGCTTGTTTTTCGGCATCTCAAGGTTTATCTTTCCTTCACAGGAGTTAAAAAATGAAAACGATTTTGATTTTGGTAATTTTGCTTTTGAGTTCTGCGAGCGCGTACGCGCAACACGAATATGCGCCGCTCCAAGAGCAGGAAATTAAATATAAAAACTGGACTTACAAAAATGTCCGCGACGGAAAAGACGTTGACTTGCGCGAATTTGCGCGGGGCAAAAAACTCGTGATGGTCGTTTATTTCGCCGCTTGGTGTCCGAATTGGAAACTCGAAGCGCCCGTCGCGCAACGCTTTTACGATAAATATAAACAATACGGTTTCGATGTCGTCGGCGTTGGCGAATACGCCAGCATTGACGATACAAAAGCGAATCTTGACGAAAAGAAAATAACTTTCGCCGTCGTTTTCGAATCGGATTCGCGCGACGCCAAACAGAAAACCGCGCATTACGAATACCGCCAAAAAACGGGCGACACGCGCAATTGGGGTTCGCCTTGGAATATTTTTATAGAGCCCGCCGGTGTCGAGAAAAAAGGTGACACACTGTTGAAAAAAGCCTTTGTCGTCAATGGTGAATTAATAGAAGCCGACGCCGAAAAATTTATTCGCCAAAAACTCGGACTGCCCGCGGAAGAAATTAAAACGGCGACCGCAGAAAAAAAGGTCGAAGCCTGCGAAGCAGACAAAAAAACCGAAACTTTCAAAAAGCCGAACCCGAAAAAATAACGGTTAAGCAAAGATGCGTTTTATCAAAGCAAAATCTCACAACTTAAAATTCTCTGTTGCCGACTTATCTGTGTTTATCTGCGCGCATCTGTTGTTGATTTTAGTTTTTGCGGTTTCTGCTTCCGCGCAATCGGGGCGCGTAAAGCCTTCCGAAACGCCGAAACCTTTGCCGCACCCGCACGTTGTTTACGTTCCGACCGAAACAGGTTCTGAAAATCCGAAACACGCGCCGAAAACGCCGTCGAAAAAAGAAACGGAAGAAGGAGACGAGGGCGATGTTATCAGCGTCGAATCCAATCTTGTGCCGATTCCGGTTTCGGTTTTAGATGCGGAAGGTCGCGCCGTAATAAATTTGAAGCTCGAAGATTTCCAACTTCAAATTGACGGCAAACCGGCGGAAATCGGCGGGCTTTCTCATTCGGACACGCCCGTTCGCCTTGCGCTTTTATTCGACAACAGTTCAAGCGTGACGACAGCGCGCGAATTTGAAAAGAAAGCGGCGATTCGGTTTTTCAAAAGAGTTTTGCGTCCCGACAGAGATTTAGCCGCGCTTTATTCCGTGCAAACCGCAACGCGGCTCGAACAGCCTTTGACGAAAAATACTGACCAGCTTGTTCAAGCAATCGAAAATTTCCCGATTCCGGCGGGTGCAACCGCGCTGCTCGACGGAATTATCAAAGCCGCCGAATATCTGAAAGAGTCAAGCGGCAGGCGCGTTATCGTTATCGTTTCAGACGGCGAAGACACAATCTCCGACGCGACTTTTGATGAAACCGCCAAAGCCGTCCAATCCGCCAATTGTCAGGTTTATGTTGTCAAAACGAAGGATTTTGAAAATTTTAAGCGTAATGGCGAGCGCGCCGGCAACGCCAACATTCGTGTTCTCGACGCCGAGCGAAGAATGCAGTTTCTAGCCGCGCAAACAGGCGGCGAAGTTTATTCGCCAATTGACGAACGCGAATTAGACCAAGCCTTTAATCAAGTTTCCGCCGAACTCGCGCAGCAATACGTTTTAAGCTATTACCCGGAAAATGAATCGGACAGACGCGGCGATTTTCGCGCAATTTCGTTATCAGTAAAAGGACGACAAAACTTCATGGTCAGAACGCGAAAAGGTTATTACGTTCCGAAAAAAGTAATCGCTAATCGTTAATAGTGAATTGATTTCGCGTCTGAATTTTACTATTCACGACTGACGATTTACTATTTACGCTAGTTATGCTTGAAGAATACCTGCGCCAGTTTCTCGAACATCTGCGCTACGAGCGCAACGTCAGCCAGCACACTTTGAGAAATTATTCGAGCGACCTCGAACAGTTTCACGAACACATTGCTCCGCCGAAAGCCGACGGCACGCGCACGCAAATTCCCGTCAAAGACATTGACCATTTGACTATCCGCGAATGGATGGCGAATTTGCACGGGCTTAATAAAAAGAAAACTTCGATTGCCAGAAAACTTGCTTCCCTGAGAACATTTTTTCAATTTCTCGTGCGCGAAGGCGTTCTCGAAAACAATCCGGCAAAACTCGTCGCCACGCCGCGCGTCGAGCGCAAACTGCCGAATCATCTTTCGATGGAAGATGCCGTTCGCTTTATCGAATCGCCGGATTTGGAAACGGATTTGGGACGTCGTGACCGCGCGATTTTGGAATTTCTCTACGCGACCGGAATGCGCGTCGGCGAGCTTGTAAACTTAAATCTCAAAGACATCGATTTCCGCGAAAAACTCGTGCGTGTTACGGGCAAAAGAAAAAAACAACGCATCTTGCCGTTCGGCGAGCCGTCTTTGCAAGCGCTAATGTATTATCTAAACGAAGCGCGCGCCGATTTTCTCGCCAATTGCCCGCCCGCCGAACGCGACGACCAAGCCGTTTTTCTAAATTATCAAGGCACGCGCATCACAACTCGCAGCGTCGGGCGAATGGTTGACAAATACATCAAACAAACCGCCGACATCCACGACATCTCGCCGCACTCTCTTAGACATTCG
This sequence comes from Acidobacteriota bacterium, assembly GCA_030948995.1. Taxonomy (GTDB): domain Bacteria; phylum Acidobacteriota; class Blastocatellia; order Pyrinomonadales; family Pyrinomonadaceae. Next base: position 15,160 of record JALYZF010000131.1, on the reverse strand, counting down.
TTTGCGACACACTTGCTCGATTCCGGCGCGGATTTGCGCGACATTCAAGAACTTCTCGGACACGCGCGCCTTTCGACGACGCAGATTTACACGCACGTTTCGATGGAAAAATTGATTGAAGTTTATGACCGCGCGCATCCGAAGGCGTGAGGTTTAAGAAATGAAAAATAAAAAATATGAAACTTAAAATCTTACGATTTATTTTTGCGCTTTCAATTTGCCTTAGTTTTTTCAACTTCACTTTCGCGCAAAAAAATTCCGTTGCGCTAAAGTTCGATGAATTCGATGATTCGTCGGACAGCCAGTTTTATCCATATCAAGAAATTAATCTTTCACAGCGAATCGAAAGACTCGTCAAACAGGTAAAAAAGGAACGCGGCGTAAAGGTTTATATAATTTATTATCTCGCTCGACAAATAAATAACGGCGAAACTTATAAAATTAAAAACTGGGCGAGCCATACCGAATCAGAAGTTCGTTACAATGCGAAACTGGAATATGAAGATGTAGTTACGATTGACGGTGGTTATCGTGAAAACAACACGCTCGAATATTGGATTGCGCCAAAGGGTGTCACGCCGCCAAAGCCAACACCGACTTTTGACAAATCGGAATCTTTTGTTTGTCCGAAAATATATGTCAACGGCGACGCGCGCGGATTTGATAAAACAAAATCAATTGACTTTTCCGTTGCAACATACAATATAAAAGCCGAAATAACATTTCAATGGAAAGTTTCGGCGGGTGAAATTGTTCGCGGGCAGGGAACAGATAATATTACGGTTGATTTGAAAAACGTAAATGACAAACACATAACAGCATTTGTCGAGGTGAGCGGCTTGCCTTATCCGTGCGGTAAAGTCGGTTATTCGACGGTTAATGTTGAAACCAAACTTTATCCGTTCGCCATCACGAATACTTATAATTCATCGGAATTATCAGCAAATTTAGACCCGTTTATGAGCGAATTATATAACAATCAATTATTAAAAGGTTATATCGTCATTTACGCAAGCCGGAACGGAGGCGTTAAAGAAATGGAAAGAGCAATCGCCAGCGTTAGGAGAAATTTTAGATTTCGCAATTTTGACTTGAACCGCGTGGAAATTATCAAAGGCGGCTTTCGTGAAGAAAATACAGTAGATTTATGGATTTTACCAGAAGGCGTGCAAGTTCCGAAACCGACGCCGACTGTTAACGACAAATTTATTGCAGCTCCCAAAACGTCAAAAAAATCACGCAGACGAAAATAAAAAAACGGCGAATTCGTTTCAGAATTCGCCGTTTTTTTATTTTCGTAATTAATTTATTCCATCTCGCTTTCGTCAATATCAAAATTCGCATAGACGTTCTGCACGTCGTCGTGGTCTTCGATTGCTTCGTAGAGTTTGAGCATTCGTTTCGCGTCGTCGCCCGTCAGTGCAATGTAATTTTGCGGAATCATCGAAACTTCAGCCGCTTGCGGTTCGATTTTGGCGGCTTTGACAGCTTCCGAGACCGTTTCAAAAGATTCGGGCGCGGTGTAGATTTCAAAAACGTCGCCTTCCGTCTGCACATCGTCTGCGCCGGCTTCGATGGCGATTTCAAAAAGCTCGTCTTCTGATTTTGCTTCTTTATCGACAATAATCAAGCCTTTTTTATCGAACATCCACGCGACCGAACCGGCTTCACCCAAGTTGCCGCCGTTTTTCGAGAACAAATGACGCAGTTCGGCGACAGTTCTGTTTCGATTGTCGGTCATCGTTTCGATTAAAACGGCGACGCCGCCGATGCCGTAACCTTCGTATGTGATTTCTTCGTAATTGACGCCTTCGAGTTCGCCCGTGCCGCGTTTTATCGCGCGGTCAATCGTGTCGTTCGGCATATTCTGCGCTTTCGCATCATTGACGGCTTTTCTGAGACGCGCGTTCGAGTCAACGTCGCCGCTTCCGCCCGTCCGCGCCGCGACCGTGATTTCTTTGATTAATTTGGTGAAAACTTTTCCGCGCTTGGCGTCGAGCGCGCCTTTTTTGTGTTTAATAGTGTGCCACTTCGAGTGTCCTGACATTTCTTCTCCGATTGTACAAGTTGATAAAAGTCTATTAATGCTAAATCTTTTAGAATAAGCAATATATTTTGTAGTAAATATAAATTCAAATCAAGTCGCCCAAAAATCCAAGGGTTGGGGAAATCATCTATGATAAAACCATTGCTTTTTCTCCAAGATTTGACTTGATTTGCGTAGTGTTTCGCGTTAAGCAAAAAGGCAGAAATGTCGCCGTCCCGAATTTAAATAAAAGGAGAGATAATAAAAATTATGGCTTGGGACAGAAATTCAGCGCATTATCCGCGTCCGGTTGCTCAATTTGATCCGACGGCTTGCTGGGCGGCAGGTCTTGAATGGTGGCTTAGATGTATGAGGAATTCTCGCGCATTTACCAGTCAGCTCGACTTGATTAATCGGTTTTCTGAATACTGGAACCATGACGAAGACAGCCCCGAATACGGCACGATTACCGGCGTTAATTTTGGACACATCATGGACCATGATTCGATTCGTATGAGCTATGTTGTCCGCGCCGCCGGCTCCTGGGACAAAGACTTCATTGCCGGAAAACTAGATATTAGCCCGGTTGTAATTGGTTATAACGAACAGGAAGTAAATGGTTTTCACGTCAACGTCATTCATAGTTTGAATAACACCGCCTCAGCCGACGTAAATGTAATGGACCCAAACGGAGGCAGATATCGTACTCGAAGTAATCAACACTTTAAATCTGGTAATTATGTTTTGGGTTGGGCAATATGATTAAAATCAAACTTGAAAAATCTGTATTCAGTAATTTCTGCTCTCGGAAAAATCTAGAAAATCAAAAAGAGATGTGTCGGTTTGAGAAATAATTTTTATTCAATTCCTGCCAATATCTTTCTGGCTTTTAGGGAAACAATATCTGACAAAGCATTTCGACTTCCGCCCAAAATTTTCACCTGTTTCGCTCTGGAAGTCTGCCCGCTTAGAATCTCGATCGCGCTTTTGGCAACATTAAATTTCTTCGCCAAAATTTTTATCAATTCAGCGTTTGCCGCGCCGCCGACCGGCGGCGAAGCAACGCGAATTTTCAGCGCGCCGCCGTAACAACCGACAATCTCGCTTTTCGATGCTCGTGGCACAACACGCACATTGAAAATTAATTCACCGTCTTTTTCTGTAAATTGAATCACTAGAAACCGAAAACATTACGAATAATCGTTTGCAGAAACCCTAGCAGAATCAGCAAAATCATTGCCGAAATGTCAAACATTCCGACGGGCGGAATAAGGCGTCGCACGGGAATTAAAACCGGGTCGGTTACGCGCTGCACAAATGCCAGAAAAGTTTTTCTGGTGAAAACAAACCACGTCGAGACGAAGCGGATAAAAATAAACAAAATAAAAATATCTATCAGCGCGTAAAGAATGATTCCAGTAATAGCTTTGATATTTCCGGCGGCTATGCTGTCAGCCAAACTGCTGAGAACGGAAAATGTTTCCCCGATAATTCGCAAACCGAAATACGCGACGACGATTGAAATAAACATTGTAACCAGCGGCGCAAGACGCACGTCAACGCGAAACTGCGCCAGAAGTCTCGCCGCCGGATAAACAAATTTTTCGGTGATTTTTCTTATCTTAAAACCTAACCTGCCGCTGGCGCCGAATGGATTCGGGTCGGAATAATTGAAAATCAAGCGCGCGACGAGCAGCAAAACAAAAACAGCCAGCGCAAAAACGACGCTTAACCAGATGATTGAATAAATTTGTGAAAGCATAATTTAGATTTTAGATGTCAGAAGCTAGAGAAAATCTCAAAAATCTGAGTTCAGCTGTGTTTATCTATGGTTAATGATTCCTCTTTCGCCGAAAATCGCTGTCCCGACTCTGATAATTGTCGCGCCTTCTTCAATCGCAATTTCAAAATCATGGCTCATTCCCATTGAAAGCGCGCCGTTCGGCAAAATCTCGTCGCGCATTTGGCGCAAACGCCGAAAAAAGGGACGAACTTTTTCCGCCTCTTCAAAAAACGGCGGAATAATCATCAGACCGCTCAATTTCAAACGCTCGCAGGTTTGAACAAATTCAATCAGCTTCGGCAAATCTTTTTCCGTAACACCGTTTTTTGTCGCCTCGTTTGCCAAATCAACTTCAATTAAAACCGACAATCTCGCACGATTGTCTTCAATACAAATACGTTCCAATCGAAGGCTAAGTTCGACGGAATCAAGCGTGTGAATCACGTCAAAAAGTTTGACCGCCTTACGCGCTTTATTCGATTGCAGATGTCCGATTAAATGCCATTCGACCGTTTCGCGACCGATTATCTCAATTTTTCCTTCGGCTTCCTGCACCTTGTTTTCGCCGAAAACGTTTGTGCCCGCCGTAATCGCGTTTTGCAAAACTTCAATCGGGTGCGTTTTGCTGACGGCGACGAGTTTTATCTCGTCAGAATTTCTGCCGACTTTTTGCGCCGCTCGTTCGATTCTCGTTTTTATTGCCGCTAAATTCTCGCGCAAAGATTCGTGCATAATTCAAATATAGCAAACCTCGAAGTGAAATTGTTGTCGAACTCCTATCTGATTCGGTAATCAGCCAAAGTTTTCTGGGCATTCCTGTTGCCAAAAATCGTTAAATCGCTCATTATTTTTTATCTTGCGGATTATTTTACGGGAGAATTTACAATTTTATGAAAAAGAAAGTTCTTATTGTCGAAGATAACCCTGATTCCCGCGGCTTTATGAAAGCATTGGTAGAAAGCTACGGTTACGAAGCAATTGAAGCCGTCGATGGTGAAGAAGCAATCCAATTGGCTCATTACGGACAGCCTGACCTCGTATTGATGGATATATCAATGCCTGAAATGGATGGATTGACTGCTATACGAATTATCAGAGAGTCTCTGGATAAAAACAAAATGCCGATTATTGCCGTTACGGCGCACGGCAAAGCGTTAGATAAACTTCTAATAGAAGCAGGATGTAACGACATAGTAAATAAACCTGTCGATTTCGATACTCTACTACCTGTAATCGAACAGTATCTTACTCATTGATTTTTCTTAATATTTTAAGTGAAAAGTTTTTCTATTAAAAATTGCCGCGTCCTTGTGCTTTTATTTGGCAATATAAGATTAATTGCTCGTTCTCTGCGTTCACGCTGAAAAATCTACAGGGATAATTCAATAAATCTTTAAATTAAATGAGCCAACCGCGAGGTTTTACTCTCTGATTGGTTTTTCTAATTGGCATCGTAATTGCTTCCGAAAAAACGGAAGAACTTTTATGGAACACAGGACGAATTCACAGAAAATAATCCTTGTAGTGGACGATTTAGAGGACACGCGAGTCTTAATGAGATTTCTTCTCGAAGATCTCGGTTACCGGGTGCTTGAAGCAGAAAACGGTTGGAAAGCGGTAGAAAGCGTTAAACGGCAAGTGCCTGACCTTATTTTAATGGATATGGCGCTTCCGTCAGTTGACGGAATATCAGCCACAAAACTTATCCGGCAATTTGAGGAAACATCAAAAATACCAATTATCGCTTTTACCGCATCCGGGCAATATGTATATCAACAAGCCATTGAAGCGGGTTGCAATGCTTTATTGGATAAGCCGATTGATACCGATAAACTTCAATCTATGCTCGACCAATATCTAGGCTAAAAGTTCTTTAAGAAGCAAACTAAATTACGGTTATCTACTTTCTCTTCTCCGTCTTCGCCAACGTCTTGTTCTATGTCCGCCGGTAAAATAAGTCAGAATCATCGCAAGCAGATGAGCTACAAACCAGATGTTGTTTGTTCCCATATTTTGATAAATAAAAATCAGAATCAAAACTCGCGGAATAAGCGCTCCTAAAAGAGCATCAGCCCATAATGGAAATGTGTTATGCGGAAAGCGTTCCATCAGAAAATAGACGAGCAGAACTATTCGCGGGAAAAAGAGCGAAAATAATAAAAAATAAAAGTCCATTTCTTTAACTCCTCTACTTGATTCTAGCTAATTCTTTTCCCAATTCCAAAGATTTTAGTGTTTAGTTATTGTTAATTAAGATATTATCTAGCAAAAGGTTGCACGAGGTTTAATTTATTATGCTTTTGGCTAAACATTTTATCAAAACAAAGAAAATAGTAATCAGTCTATCTTTATTTTTCGGATTTCTGCTTCTGTTGTCATTAAATGTTTGCGCTCAAAATTCTAACAATCAAAATCCCGTTCCAAACAACTCTAACCAAAGCATTCGCGCCGACGATAGCGACCTTTACCGGATAGCAAAAGTGCAGGGTTACAATGATGGATTGAGAAGAGGCGCAAAGGATGCTCGAAAAAGACATAAGAATCCACAGAAAACCATTGAATATAAGAATGGAACTAATGGTTTCAAAATTTACTACGGAAAGAGGAAAGACTACAAGCAGATTTACGCAGGAAATAATAAACTTTACAAACGGGCTTACGATGAAAAAAAGAAAGCCTATCAAAAGGCTTATCGTGATGCGTTTTTGGAAGGTTTTAGTAAAGCCGACAACGGTAGTTTAGCCGACGGTCGCTCTAATGTTTCAGTTCGCAGCAAGCGCGGTATTTTCCATCGCATTCGGCGGTTTATTCTGAGACATTAATTTGTCTCAAAGCGAGATTTTACGGGCTTAAATATGACAAACTAAACATCGTAGAGAGGAATAATTGATACCGTTCTTTTATCCTTAAAGACTTCTTTGCAAAAATAACAAACAAGGGTATATTGCTGTTATAACCTGTCCGATTTGACAGACGGTTTAAGTTTTTGTTTGTTATTTTTGCTTCTCATCATTTGAAAAAACCTAAATATTGATTTAAATACTTTCTGAGGTGAAAAATGTTTGGATTGATGCGAGTGAAAAAATGCGGAATGTCGGAGAAAGAAAGGGAATTTCGCCGCCTACATTATTGTGGAACTTGTAAAACACTCGGCACGCTTTACGGACAAAAAGCGCGTCTTTTGCTCAACCTAGATGTCATTTTCCTTGCTGAATTGCTCAATGTTTTAGCAGACGAAAACCTGAAAAGTTGGCAAAGAGCATATCAGTCATACAATTGTTTGAGTTTGCCCGAAGAAATGGAAATGCCAATAGCACTTTCATTTGCAGCGACCACAAATGTAATACTGACGAAGTTCAAACTTGCCGACCATCTTTTAGATTCAAATAAGCACCGATATAAATTTGCAGACCGAGCTTTCTCAGAAGAATTTCAAACGGCGGAAAAACTTCTAAAAGATTGGAATTTTCCACTTCAAAAAGTCAAAGATATTTTATTTGAGCAAACAAAAATCGAAGCCGAAGAAACCACAAGCGAAAACTCGCAAACAATATTAGATAATTGTGCAAATCCTACCGCGCAAACAACGGCAATTTTCTTTGCTGAGGGTGTGAAGCTAATTGGCAAAGCGGAATTTCAACATATTGTTTCTGAAATCGGTTTCGCATTTGGAAAGTTAATATATTTCCTTGACGCTTTTGAAGATTATGAAAAGGATTTTAGAGAAAATCAGTTCAACGCGATACGTTCCGCATTTTGGCTTTCGGAAGATAAAATGTCAGTTAAAGTTAAACGAAAGGTTATTTCGATTTTACACGAATTGGAAAGCGGGATTATCGAAAATATTTACAAATTGCCAATCGCGGAGACACAAAAAGTTTTGTTTGCATCGCGTCTTCAACAAAATTTACAAAGAAAACTCGCAACAACTTCATTTATTTTGATGGCGAAAACAGGTTGTCAGCCAAAACGGGGTTTGAGTTTTTCGGAAAGATGGCAAAAGGCGCGAGAAATTGCTTTGCATTTAACAGCATCACTTAAAAAAAACTGGGAAGCTCCGTTCGCTTTCGTTTTTGTTTTTGTCGTTGCACTGCTTTCACCCATCCAAGCTAGACAAGCAAAGTCTTGGCAGGATTGCGCGGGTTTAAGTTTTAATCTGATGTTTCTGAGCGCAATTTTTGGTTCGGTTTTTGTATCCGCCAAGCCAGTTTTGATGCAAAACCCAACGGAAAATACTGGTGGAGTGCCGCCACAAAAGAAGAAGCGCAAAAAAAAGGGAAATGACGGTAATAACAGCGGTTGGGATTTCTGTTGTTGTGATTGTTCTGATGGCTGTGATTGCTGTTGCGATTGCGGAGATTGTTGCGATTGCGTAAGTTGTGATTGTTAATCAAACCAAATAATTATTGCATTTGAAATTAGGTCAAATTTGTCTGAAATTTCTCATAACGTTTTGAGTTCATCATAAACACGATTTGTCATCGCAATTTGTCGTGTTTTTAGTGTTTTGGTATTTAATGCCTGATAAGTTACCAGTCTATTTTGAAAATCCACGTCTGAGAACTTTAATTTGAAAGTCTCGCCCCGTATCTAACAAACAAATAATTAACGGTATGATGCGCTTCCCTTTGCATTTAACCCGCATTTTACGGGCTTAAATACAGCAAACTTAAACTGCCTTCTTGAACTTCCGGGCTGAAATTCGTATCATTTGCTTTACCTTTTTGCGCGGACGTGGCGGAACTGGTAGACGCGCAGGTCTCAGAAGCCTGTGGGCGCAAGCTCGTGATGGTTCGATTCCATTCGTCCGCATTCCTCTCCTTTCTGATATGAAAACGCTTCTCGATTATTTTCAAAACAGACAAGACAAAATCTTGGATTCGATTCGGGAAATTCTAAACATCGAATCGCCTTCGCGCGACACGGCGGGAAGCAAGGCTGTTGCCGATTGGCTAGAAAAACAGGCACGCGAAATTTCCTCTGATTTTGAAATTGAGAGAATTGCCGCCGAAAACTGCGGCGAGCATTTTATTCTTCGCGCTTTTCCGTCAGCCGAAAAACCCGTTTTGCTTCTCGGACATACCGACACGGTTCATCCGCGCGGCAGTTTCAAAAATAATCCGACGCGCATTGAAGACGGAAAACTTTACGGCTGCGGCGCGTTCGATATGAAGGCGAATTGTGTTTTGATGCTGGAAGTTTTGCGCGCATTCGTCGAATTAAATTTACAATCAGCGCGACCCGTTACAATTCTGCTTTCGTGCGACGAAGAAATCGGTTCGCAGACGGGGAGAAATCTGGTTGAAACAGAGGCGCGGAAAGCTGAATTTTGTTTTGTCTGCGAGCCTTCCGCAAATGGACGAGTGAAAACCGGACGCAAGGGAACGGCAAATTATATTTTGAAAACGCACGGCATTGCGTCGCACGCCGGACTTGAGCCGCAGCGAGGCGCGTCGGCGATTTTAGAAATTGCGCGGCAAATTGAACGGCTGGATTCTTTTAATAATTTTGAAATCGGAACAACCGTTACAGTCGGCACGGTATCGGGCGGAACGACTTCAAACGTCGTGCCTGCCGAAGCCGAATGCGCGATTGACGTGCGTTTCGCATCAATCGTGGAAGCTGAAAAAATTGAAAAAGAGATAAAGAATCTGAAATCTTTCGACTCGCGTGTCAAACTTGAAATTACCGGTGCTGTAAACCGTCCACCGCTTGAACGAACCGAAAATGTTTTGCGTCTTTACGAGAAGGCGCGCAAAATTGCTTTGCAATTCGATTACGATTTAGGCGAAACGCAGGTCGGCGGCGCGTCTGACGGAAATTTTGTCGCTGCGCTCGGCGTTCCTGTTCTCGACGGTTTAGGCATCGCGGGCGACGGCGCGCACACTTCGGAAGAATTTATTTTTATTGACGATATTCCAAAACGCGCCGCTTTGATTAGCGCGCTCTTGATTGAAGATTAAGTGAAAAATTTATGGTTGCCCGAATAAAAAAAGAGCGCGCGCCGCGCAACCGTACCATTCAGCTTAGCGGGCAGGAAATTGAAATTTACCGAAAGCGCATAATTCATTCGGAAATTGATTTGAAAGATTGCCGCAACAAAATAATCTGCGGTGATGCTTTTGCGATTCTGAAAAAACTTCCCCGACAGAGTTTTGATTTACTGTTTACCGACCCGCCGTATAATTTAACGAAAAATTTCGGCTTGGAAAAGTTTCGGCAAACTTCGCTTGAAGAATACGAAACGTGGCTCGATTCGTGGCTAAATCAAACTGTTCGATTACTCAAACCGTCGGCTTCCGTTTACATCTGCGGCGATTGGCGTTCGGCGGCGGCGATTCAGCGCGTCGGAATGAAATATTTTCGTCTTCAAAATCGCATCACTTGGGAACGCGAAAAAGGTCGCAGCGCTCGCGCCAATTGGAAAAACGCTTCGGAAGATATTTGGTTTTTCACCGCGTCGGACGATTATTTTTTCAACGTCGAAGCCGTTAAAATAAAGCGCAAAGTTCTCGCGCCTTATCGGGAAAACGGCAAGCCGAAAGATTGGGAAATGTCGGATACGGGAAATTTCCGCTCGACCGCGCCGTCGAATTTGTGGACGGATTTAACCGTTCCGTTTTGGTCAATGCCGGAAAATACTGCGCATCCGACGCAAAAGCCGGAAAAACTTTTGGCTAAAATTATCTTGGCTTCGACACGCGAAAACGATTTTATTCTCGACCCGTTTGCCGGCTCAGGAACAACCGCCGTCGTCGCCAAGAAACTAAACAGAAATTTTACGGCAATCGAGCGCGACGAAAATTATTGTTTGCTGGCTGAAAAGCGACTCGATTTGGCGGAAACCGATAAAACGATTCAAGGCTTTTCGGACGGAGTTTTCTGGGAACGCAACGCGCAAAACGGAAAAGTGAAAAAGAAATTAACCACAGACAATCACGAATAGATACAGATTAAAAAAGGAATGAAAACAAATCGCTTTTTTCGTTTTCTAATTTTTGAAATTATTTGTGTGTATCTGTGTTCGTCTGTGGTTAAATTATATTGAAAATGAAAATCGCAACTTGGAACGTAAATTCAATCACAATCCGGCTCGAACAAGTTTTGAAATGGCTGGAGACAACACAAACGGATGTTTTATGTCTTCAAGAAACAAAATGCGTTGACGAAAAATTTCCGCTCGAAGCTATAAATAATATCGGTTACAATGTCGCTTTTACCGGGCAGAAATCATACAACGGCGTGGCGATTTTATCAAAACACGCCATCAATGAGGTGCAGTATAATTTCCCCGACGACGATGAGGACGCGCCGAAACGATTGATTGCCGCAACAATTGAAAACATACGCATTGTCAACACATACATTCCGAACGGCACTGAGCTTTGGACAGATAAATTTACATTCAAGCTCGATTGGCTGCAGCGTCTAAGAGGATTTTTCGACGCGGCTTACGCAACCGACGCAGACGTTTTATTGTGCGGCGATTTTAATGTTGCGCCCGACGAACGCGACGTTTGGAACGTAGGCTTTTGGGAAGGCAAAATCCATTTTTCAAAACCCGAACGAGCCGCGATTCATCACGTCAAACAATGGGGGTTTGTTGATGTTTTCCGCCAAATTAACGGCGACGAAAAAAAGTTATCGTGGTGGAATTACCGCGAAGGCGCGTTCTTTAAAAATCAAGGCTTGCGGATTGACCACATCTGGACATCGAAAACTCTGGCGGCGAAATGCGTCGGCTGCTGGATTGATAGAAAGCCGCGCGGCGCAGAGCGCCCGTCAGACCACACGCCGGTCGTGGCGGAATTCAAAATGCAAAATTAAAAATTAAAAAAATATAGAACACATCTCGAATCTGCAAACAGTGAACGCGAATCGAAAATCGAAAATCGAAAATCCAAAATTGTTATGGCTCGTCCGGCACGGCGAAAGCACGGCAAATGTTGCGCGCCACAAAGCCGAACGCGATAATTTGCCGACGATTAATTTTCCCGAACCAGAAGCCGATGTTCCGCTTTCTGAAACAGGTGAAAAGCAATCGGTGAGAATTGGAAATTGGTTTGCAAAACAAACGGAAAAGCCGACCGTCGTTTTCTGCTCGCCATATGTTCGGGCGTGCGAGACGGCGCGAATCGTTTTAAGTGCGGCTAATTTCGATAACCTGAAAATTAATTTTGACGAACGCCTGCGCGAGCGCGAGCTTGGAATTTTCGACCGTTTGACGAAACGCGGCGCGACGGAAAAATTTCCCGCAGAATGCGCCGAACGCGAGCGTCTGGGAAAGTTTTATTATCGTCCGCCTAACGGAGAAAATTGGGCGGACGTGGGCGAGCGCGTGAAAAGTTTCTGGCGCGATGCTAAAACGCTTTGCTCAGGCGAAAATGTTTTAATCGTTACGCACGAAGCCGTCATACACTTGTTTCGATACGTTTTAGAAAATCTCTCGGAAGCGGAAATCTTGGCGATTGACCGCGCCTGCGATATTGAAAACTGCGCGATTACAAAGTATAGATTCGACGGCGCAAATGCGATTTTAGAAACCGACAATGTGTTTCCGGCGGAAAATCAAACTGCGTAGAATTCCTGTAAACTAAAATTTGTGAGCGACAAAAGCGTTTCGGAAAAACTGCAAACGGAGTTTTCGGCAAAAAGTTTGGAGACAAGCGACGCCGAACTTGTGCGCGCGTGCAGGCGCGGCGACCAAGCGGCTTGGAATGCGCTGGTCGAACGCTATCAACGCTTGATTTTTACCGTTCCGCGCCGCGCAGGTCTTTCGGAAGAACAATCGGCAGATGTGTTTCAAGAAGTTTTCCTGACGCTGTTTGAAAAACTGGACGAAATCCGCGAGCCGGAAAAAATTCGTTCTTGGATTGTAACGACTGCAAAATTTAAAACTTGGAGCGCCGTGCGCGGCGAAAAAGGTTTTTATGCGCCCGATACGGAAGAAGAAATGGAGCGGGAAATGGCGAGCCTTGCCGACGAAGCGCCGCTTGCCGACGCGCTTTTAATCGAACTCGAAGAGCAGCACCAGATTCGCACGGCGCTTGGGGAACTCGAAGAACGCTGCCGCAAAATTCTTTCGCTGATTTACCTGACCGAACCGGCGGCAAGTTACGCAGAAGTGGCAAAAATTATCGGCGTCGGCGAGACGAGCATCAGCCCGTTGCGCGCGCGCTGTTTGCAAAAGCTGGCAAAAGTTTTGAATAAGTGAAAGACTTAAAGTGAAAAATATAAGTGACAGATAATTTTAGAAACCGAAAAATTCGGCTTTGGAACTAAATTTTAATTTTTGACTGTCTTTTTCGTCTTTTTCATTCTCAAACTTGCACTGTTAAGTTTGAGAGGCGAGAAAAACGATGAATTTAATGAGCAAAAACAACGAGCGAACAATCGAGAAAATAATTTATTTGATGCAAACCGACCGTTCTGCAGAGGCGCCGGACGATTCGATTCATCAGGCAAAAAATATTTTTCGAGCGCGTGTCGCCCAGCCGAAGAAAACTCTGGTCGAAAAAGTTCTGGCGGTTTTGCAGTTGGATTTGCGCGGCGCGAAACCGGCGTTTGGCGAGCGTTCGGGCGCATCTACAAATATGCGCCAGATGCTTTTTCAAGCGGGCGATAATAACACTATTGATTTGAGAATCAAGGCGGGCGAAAACAATTTCGCTTTGCAAGGACAAGTTTTAGGCAAAGGTTTTGCCGGCTGCACAGTCAAACTCGGCGAATTTGAAACAAAAACAAACGAGATGAGCGAATTTAAGTTTAACGATATTGCGAGTGGCAATTACAATTTGATTTTGCTATCTGGCAAAACAGAAATCACCATCGAAAATCTGGAATTGAATTAAACTTGTCTCTCCGAAGGAAAATTTACGGCGAAAAGTTTTTGCGGCTTTTCGCCTTTTTTATTGATTGCTACAATCAAACACGATGAATTACGCCGAGATTGCCGAAAAATTAATTGCCGCCGAAAGCGTTCGGAAAAGAAAGTCAATGCTTTCGGATTTGGGCGAAAAGGCGGACGTGAATTTGGCGCGCGCGCTCAAAGATACCTATTATGCATCTTGGACGAATGAGCCAAAACGAGTTGAAAAAGCAGCGAAAGCGTTGAAAGATTTGGCGCGGTCAAACGCGAGCGAAGAAATTAAAGCCTTATCGTTATGGGTTTCAGGCATCGGCGATTTAACAAAAGGAAAGCTGTCGTCGGCTGTGGAAAATCTCGACCGTGCGGCGAAAATTTTTCAACATTCTGGCAAAGAATATGACGCGGCGCAAACACAGGTTGCGAAACTTTATGCGCTCGCGCTGCTCGGACGATACGAAAACGCAATTCGATGCGGCGAGACTGCTTTGAAGATTTTTGAAAAATACGGCGACGAGCTTTCCGCCGGAAAAATCGAAAAAAATCTCGGTAACATTGTCTCGCGTCAAGAAATGCATCACAAAGCCGAGCGTTATTACAATTCAGCCAGAAACCGCTTTCTTAAAATCAAGAATTTTCCCGAATTGACGATGTGCGAAAACGGTCTGGCAATGACGTACGCGGCGCTAAACGATTTTCGGCGGGCGGAAAAGTTTTACGCTTCGGCGCTGAACCGCGCGCGGAGGGCAAAAATGCTTGTAACCGAAGCGGAAATCGAGGCGAGTTTGGGAAATCTCGCGCTGTTTCGCGGCAGATACGACGAAGCGCTGAAATTTCTCGAACTCTCTCGCCAGAAATACGAAGAACTAAAAATGCCGCATCAAAGGGCGACTGCCGAACTCGAAATCGCCGACGTTTATCTCGAATTAAATCTAGCCCGCGAAGCGTTTTCGATTTATGAAACGGTTTCCGCCGAACTTCAAAAATTAAAACTTCAAGGCGAGGAAGCCAGGGCGCGGGCAAATTTGGGGCGCGCCGCCATTTTATTAAAAGAAATTAAGACGGCAAAAGCCGAGCTGAAAAAATCCGCGCGATTGTTTGTCGCCGAAAAGAACGCAGGCGGCGCGGCGTTTGTAAAATTGAACGAGGCGCATCTGGCGCTCGCGCAAAACGATTATAAAGCAGCGCTCGCATTTGCCGCCGAAGCTGAAAAACTTCTTAAACAGAGCGAAAACGTCCGGCATAAACTAACCGCAAAATGGATTGAAGGCGAAGCGCTGCAAAATCTCGGCGAAACTGCCGAGGCGCAAAGCGTTTTGAAAAAAACTTATACGGCAGCCGTCCGTCAGGAACAAAAAATTATCGCGCAAGCGGCGCTCGATTCGCTCGGTAAATTGTTTTGGAAAGCGGGCGATGCCCGACTGGCGAAAAAATATTTTCGGCGGGCAATTGAAACAATTGAAAATCTGCGCGCGCCGCTCGCTGC
>JALYZF010000286.1 GCA_030948995.1 Acidobacteriota bacterium | reverse complement strand
ACGTAGCGCATATCGGAACTATTTGTAATTCAAATGGTTTAGCTCGCAGCTGGCACAAAACGACCGGAGTTTTTCCGCGGAACGTCTTAAATACCGAACGCTATATTTTGAGTGTTCAATTCGGGCGTAATCAAAGGGAATTGCTTTATAGAATGGAAGATATATTAACTTTTGATGTAAATGACGGCATTCAAAATCGCGGAAGTAATTTTAGTAAACTGCCCGGCGTGATTCATCCGGTGTGCCAATGGCAAACTATGGCACTTTAACAATTCTAATCGAAATATTATTTAAAGAACAAAAAACATTGGCGGAAATACAAAACAATGAATGAAAAAAATGAAAAGCAAAAAATTGTGATTATCGGCGATGGCGAAACTGCCGAGTTAGCTTACGAGTATTTTACGCACGATTCGCCGCACGAGGTCGTGGGATTTGCTGTTGAGACGGCATACAAAAAACGCGACGACTTTTTCGGTTTGCCCGTCGTCGCATTTGAAGAAGTCGAAAAGCATTTTAGCCCGCAAGATTATCAAGCATTTGCCGCTATTTCTTACACGCAGCTAAACCGTGTGCGGACGAGAATATTCCAAGCTGTTAAAGCTAAAGGTTATACATGCGCCTCTTATATCAGCAGTCGAGCATTTGTCTGGCACAATGTTGAGATTGGGGAAAACTGCTTTATTTTTGAAAACAACGTTATTCAATACAAAGTCAAAATTGGCAACAACGTGGTTTTGTGGAGTGGCAACCACATCGGGCATCAGACCGTGATTCAAGATAATGTTTTTATTTCGTCGCATGTTGTTGTTTCCGGCTATTGCGAAGTCGGCACAAATTCGTTTTTGGGTGTCAATAGCTGCGTTGCCAACGATGTCAAAATCGGTGCGGACAATATTATTGCAATGGGCGCAGTCATTACCAGGCACACCGAACCGCGCAAAGTTTATAAAGGAAACCCTGGCAAACCAAGCGAAGTTGACAGTTTTACTGTTATGAAAGTCACCGAAGAAGAAACTGCCAAGGAAAATCAGGGAGTTAGCACAATTCAATGAAGTGGAACAAACAAGGTTTGATTTACGGACCGCACGGAGATTTAAGTTGGGCGACCAATTCGGCGTTACAGCCGACGCCGCTTGTTATTAATGAAAAAACGATTCGTGTTTATGCCGGAATGCGTGATGACGAAGGAAGAAGCCGGGTCGGTTTTATTGATGTAAATGCGGAAAACCCAAAGGAAATTTTGCGCGTTTCCGAAAACCCCGCCCTTGATTTGGGAATGCCCGGAACTTTTGATGAAAATGGTGTCGTGCCGTGCGCCGTCGTCAAACGCGATGGGGAAATCTGGCTCTACTATGCCGGCTATCAACTCGGAAAACAGGTTAAATTTTATGCTTACAGCGGTCTTGCCATTAGTAAAGATAATGGTGAAACCTTTGAGCGTTACCAGCAATTTCCGATTTGCGACCGACGCGACGGCGAACTATTTTTTCGAGCCATTCATTCGGTAATGTTTGACAACGGCGTCTGGCGCGTCTGGTATGGCGGCGGACAGGAATTCGATTTAGAGAACGGCAAGCAACTGCCGAAGTATAATATCAGATACACCGAATCTGCCGACGGCATTAAATTAAACGACGATTATACGGTGGCGATTGACACGACGGACGACGACGAGCACCGCGTCGGACGACCCTACGTCCTCAAGCATAACGGTAAATATCTGATGTTTTACGCCGCGTGCAGAAAATCTAGAGGTTTTCGACTTGCATACGCCGAATCGGATAACGGTGAAAAATGGACACGCAAGGATGACGAAATCGGAATTGACGTTTCCGAATCCGGCTGGGATTCGGAAATGCAATCATATCCGAGCGTTGTGATCCACAAAGACAAAACTTTTCTTTTCTATAACGGTAATAATTACGGCTATAAAGGCTTTGGTTATGCTCTTCTTGAAAGTTAGTAAGCAATTGAAGGCAGAAAAAATTTACAATTTATCTAACTAATCTAAAAATACTTATGAGCGAAACAACACATAAAATTCAAACCAGAGGTTCGGAAAAACAGCTTGAAGGGCGCGAGAAACTTCTTGAGCTTTTCAAAAACTGTCCGATACCGACTGACCAATTTTTCACAAATTTTCATTTACTGATGAGAATTTCGGTTGTATCAAATTTTCTTTACATTAACGAAATTTACCATAAAATAATAAAAACGCCCTGCATCGTGATGGAATTCGGCGTTTGGTGGGGAACAAATATTGCGCTT
>JALYZF010000234.1 GCA_030948995.1 Acidobacteriota bacterium | reverse complement strand
GAAGCCGCCGCGCTGACTGCTTATATAGCTACTTCAAAAGGCGCTGCCGAACCGCTGACAAAAGGACGTTACGCCAAACTTTTCTGGTTCGGCGCAGTCGGCGCGGGAATCGTCGCACCGGCACTCGCCAGAATCGGTTCATCGGAAAAGCGAAAAAAAAGCCGGACGAAAAAAATTCTCGGCTCGGTGCTTTCTTTAGCCGGTGGACTTGCTCTGAAATGGGCTGTAACTCACGCCGGACGCGCTTCGGCGGAAAATCCGCAAGCGGCGCGCGATGCGACTCGCCCGAATAAAGATAATCCGGGGTGGAAGCAAAGCGATTCGATTTCTAATAAATAAATTTTAAATTAGACAAACAAATAATTAGCAAGAATTTATCTCTTTATAATTATGACCGAAATCATTTGCTAAAACCGAATGCGCCGCGTGAAAACCACACATTCCGTGAACGCCGCCGCCCGGCGGGGTCGAGGACGAACAGATATAAAGTCCCTGCGCCGGTATTTTGTAAGGATCGAATTTCATCACCGGACGAGTGAAAAGCTGGCTCAAAACGTCCGCGCCGCCGTTGATGTCGCCGCCGATATAATTGGCGTTATAATTTTCTAAATCGGCGGGCGACATCACGCTTTTTTCCAGAATGCAGTCCCGAAAACCGGGAGCGAAGCGTTCGATTTGATTTTCAATTTTCTCGGTCATATCAACCATTGAGTTGTTCGGAACGTGGCAGTAAGCCCACGCGATTTGTTTGCCGACGGGGGCGCGCGAATCGTCAAAAAGACTGTTTTGCGCGAGCAGAACGACCGGCTTTTCCGAAATTTCGCCGCGCCAGACTGTTTGTTCCGAGGCGGCAACTTCGTCGAAATTTCCGCCGAGATGCACCGTTCCCGCCAAACCGCATTCTTTTGCTTTCCAGGGAATCGGCTCGCTCAACGCGAAATCCATTTTAAACGCGCCCGCGCCGTATTTGAACTCTTCGAGCCGACTTTTATACCCGTCCGGCAGGCGATGTCCGGCGATTTTCAAAATCTGGCGCGGCGTGATGTCAAATAAAATCGCTTTTGATTCAGGCAGTTCGTCAATATTTTTAACCGGAAAATTCGTCTCTATTTCGCCGCCAAGCGATTCAAAATAAGCGGCGAGCGCATTAGTAATTTTTTGCGTTCCGCCGCGCGGAAATTGCCAGCCGACCGAATGCGCCGTCAAGGTCAGCACAAATCCGATTGCCGCGCTCGGCAGATTTTCGAGCGAAATCATCGAATGCGCCGCGCAGCCGCCGAAAATCGCGCGGGCGCGCTCTTCGTCAAAATACTTCTCGACAAACCCGCGCGCCGAATGAAAAGCCTTTAATCCGAATTTCGCCAGCAAAAACGGGTGCGCTGGAATGTGCAGCGGCGCGAGAATTTCCGGCGCGAGCGCGTCCCAGTTTTTGATAAAAGGTTTAATCAGACTTTCGTAATTTTTTCCGTCTCCGCCTAAATTCGCGGCGGTTTCCGCAACTGATTTCTTCAGCAGAATCGCCGTTCCGTCGTCGAGCAGATGCGCCAGGGACGCGGGCGGGTCAATAAATTCCAGACCGAATTTGTCGAGCGGCAGGGATTTAAAAAACGGCGAAGCGACGGCTAAAGGATGTATGGTCGAGCAAACGTCGTGCGTAAAACCGGGCAGCGTCAGTTCAGCCGAACGCGCGCCGCCGCCAATCGTCTCTTTTGCTTCGACAATCAGAACGGAAAGGGAAGCCTGCGCCAAACAGATTGCCGCCGCCAGCCCGTTCGGACCGGAGCCGATCACCACAGCATCATATTTTGATTTTTTCATCAAACTTAATTCAACCTGCTCGAAATTCGTAAATAATTGAATCGTTCGCTAAACCAACTTATTTTACAAATTTAAAGTCAAAAGATTTTTATGCTCATTTAATTTTAAACATAGCAGGTTTCTACAAATTGTAATCTTCATTTTTGATTCAAGTCTGAAAATTTTATTAAAGTTTTTTCAGAAATGCCAAAAATTTACCGAAACTGATAAAAAAATCATTTTTTTTTCAGTTTGAAATCATTCAGAAGTTGTATTTTGAAAGCAAAAGTAAGATTGAACACGACACGAAAAATGGAAAAAGTCGCGGCGGGAAAATTCAGATACTTTCAGCCTTCGGCGAATGAATTAACGCGGCTTGTTCTCATTCTTTTCGTAGTTGTGATCGGCGGCGGAAGTTTTGCGCTGACTAAAATTTTCAGCTCGCCGTATATCACGAGGCAAAATATCATACTGCCGCAGCCCGTTCCGTTTTCGCACAAACATCACGTCGGCGAAGAGGGAATTGACTGTCGTTACTGTCACACGACGGTCGAAAAATCGGCGTATGCGGGTATTCCGCCGACGCAGACTTGTATTAATTGTCATTCGCAGCTTTACACGACTTCGCCGATGCTTGAACCCGTTCGCGCGAGTTTTCAAACGAACGAGCCGATTCACTGGACGCGCGTCAATAATTTGCAGCAGTTCGTTTATTTCAATCATTCGATTCACGTTACAAAAGGTGTCGGCTGCGCGTCGTGTCACGGGCGCGTGGACGAGATGGATTTGACCGCGCAAGCCGCGCCGCTGACGATGGAATGGTGTCTTTCGTGCCACCGCGAACCGCAAATGCAAGTCCGTCCGCGCGAGGAAGTTTTTAATATGGAATATCAGCCGCCCGAAAATCAGGCGCAGCTCGGCGCGGAACTGGTCAAGAAATACGACATTAAAAACGCGCAGGCTTTGACGAGTTGTTCAACATGTCATCGGTAGATTTAATTTTAGAAAGATGAAGAAATTTAACCACAGATGTACACAGATAGACACAGATTTTTAAGAGGTAAATCAAAAACGGATTTTCGGTTTTATCCGGCTTTTATCCGTGTTCATCTGTGGTTAAAAATTCTTAAATAAAAATGCGAAATGAATCAAAAAATCTGCCGATAAACTCGCTGAACCGGCGCGAATTTTTGCGGTTAATGGGCGCGTCGCTCGCGTTGACGGGTTTGGCGGGATGCAATTTGCAGCAACCGGTCGAGGAAATTGTGCCGTATGTGCGCCAGCCGGAAAATCTCGTTTTGGGCAAGCCGATGTATTACGCGACCGCCGCGACGCTCGGCGGTTTCGCGCAGGGTTTGCTGGTCGAAAGTCGCGAATTTCGCCCGACGAAAGTCGAAGGCAATCCGCTGCATCCGGCAAGTCTCGGCGCGTCCGACATTTTCGCGCAGGCTTCCGTGCTGTCGCTTTACGATCCCGACCGCGCCAAAGATGTTTTGCAAAACGGACAAATCAGCACCTGGGACACATTTTTGACGGATATGCGGCGGAATTTAGCAAAACAAAAAAGCGTCAACGGCGCGGGTTTGCGGATTTTGACGGAAACCATTACTTCGCCGACGCTCGCTTCACAAATCAAAGGGATTTTGCAAAATTATCCGAACGCGGTCTGGCATCAATACGAGCCGGTCAACCGCGACAACGAATTGGCGGGCGCGATTGAGGCGTTCGGCGAGCCGGTCGAGACGATTTACAAATTTGACCAAGCCGAAATCGTCGTTTCGCTCGACGCGGATTTTCTGTTCGATGCGCCGGGCAGCGTTCGTTACGCGCGTGATTTCAGCAAAATTCGGCGCGTCCGAAACGGCAATGCTCGGATGAATCGGTTTTACGCGGTCGAAGGTTCGCCGACGGTCACGGGTTCGCTTGCCGACCATCGCCTGCCGCTGAAATCCTCGGAAATCGAAAATTTCTCGCGGATTCTCGCGGCGAAATTCGGCGCGGCGAACGATTTGCCGAATGACGCGCCGGTTGCAAGGGGAACGCAAAATTTTATCAACGCGCTCGCCAAAGATTTGAATGAAAATCGCGGAAAAAGCGTCGTCGCCGCGGGCAGAAATCAGCCGCCGTTCGTTCATTTCGTCGCGCACAGTTTGAATTCGCAGCTCGGCAACGTCGGCAAAACCGTTTTTTACACCGCGCCGATTGTCGTCAATCCGATTCCGCAGATCGAATCACTGCGCGGTTTAGTCAACGAGATGAACGCCGGCAAAGTCGAAATGCTGGTCATCATCGGCGGCAATCCGGTTTATAATTCGCCGTCAGATTTTAATTTTGCTCAAGCGTTGGATAAAGTTGCGTGGCGGACTCATTTAAGCCTTTACGAAGACGAAACTTCCGCGCTGTGTCAGTGGCAGATTCCGCAGACGCACGAATTGGAGATGTGGAGCGACGCGCGCGCCTACGACGGCACGGCAACGATTATTCAGCCGCTGATCGCGCCGCTCTACAACGGCAAATCGGCGCACGAACTGTTGACCGCGTTCACTGATAATTATAATCAAACGGGTTATGAAACCGTCCGCCAATTTTGGAGTTCGGGAAATATAACGAGTGCTTTCGAGCAGAATTGGCAAAAATCTCTGCGCGACGGCGTAATTGAAAACACTGTTTTTACGCCGAAACAGGTCACGCTCAAAATTGATTTAGTCCAGAGTCCAGAGTCCAGAGTCCAAAGTCCAAATACAATCGAAATAAATTTCCGCCCCGATCCAAGCGTTTATGACGGGCGATTTTCAAACAACGGCTGGCTTCAGGAATTGCCGAAACCGCTGACGAAACTGACCTGGGATAACGCCGCTTTGATGAGTCCGGCGACGGCAAAAAATCTCGGCATCAACAACGAAGAAGCCAGTGTTGGCGGCTCGCACGGGCAGACGACAGCCGATGTCGTCGAGCTGAATTTCGGCGGCGAAACGCTTCGCATTCCCGCTTTTATCGTCGCCGGACACGCCGACGACGCGGTGACGGTTTCGCTCGGTTACGGCAGAACGAATGCCGGACAAATCGGAAATGGAGCGGGTTTTAACGCTTATCTTTTGCGAAATTCGGGCGCGATGTGGTTCGGCGGAGATTTGCAGATTAACAAAACGGGTGACACATTTTCGCTCGCCTGCACGCAAAATCATCATTCGATGGAAGGGCGCGATTTAGTGCGCGTCGCCTCGCTCGACGAATTCACGAAAAATCCGCGCTTCGCCAAGCGCGAAGCCGACGATCCCGACAAACAGATTTCGCTTTATCCAGGCTGGAAATATGAAGGACACGCCTGGGGAATGTCAATAGACACGAGCATTTGCAACGGATGTAATGCCTGCGTTGTAGCGTGTCAGGCGGAAAATAACATCCCGGTCGTCGGCAAGGAAGAAGTTTTGCGCGCCCGCGAAATGCACTGGATTCGCGTTGATACTTATTACGAAACGGACGAGGCGGGAAACGCGCAGACGCTGCATCAGCCGGTGCCGTGTATGCACTGCGAAAACGCGCCGTGCGAAGTGGTCTGTCCGCCGGGCGCGACGGTTCACAGTTCCGAAGGTTTGAACGATATGGTCTATAACCGCTGCGTCGGAACTCGTTACTGCTCAAACAATTGCCCGTATAAAGTGCGCCGTTTCAACTTTTTCGGGTATGCCGATTTCGACACGCCGGTCGTGCAGTTGCAGCGCAACCCCGAAGTGACGATTCGTAGTCGGGGCGTAATGGAAAAATGCACTTATTGCGTCCAAAGAATCCAAATCGCGAAAATCAACGCCGAAACCGAAGGACGCGATTTGCGAGAGGGCGAAATTACAACGGCGTGTCAGCAGGCGTGTCCGACCGAAGCGATTATTTTCGGCGACATCAACGACCCGAACAGCCGCGTTTCAAAATTAAAATCCGAGCCGACAAATTACGGTCTGCTGGCGGATTTAAACACGCGCCCGCGCACGACGTATCTGGCGACGGTGAAGAATCCGAATGCGGAGATTGAGAAGGGATGAGAAAGATTTTTAGCCACGAACAAACACGAAAGGGACACGAAATAAGGGAAGAAAAGAGAAGAAATTTTAACCACAGATGGACACAAATAACCACAGATTTTTAAAGCGGGATAAGAGAAATTTTAAAATCATTTTTTTTGATTGATCTCTTGGATTTATCAGTGTCCATCTGTGTAAATCTGTGGCTAATTTTTCTTGGTATTTTTCGTGAATTTTCGTGTTTGTTCGTGGCTAATAAAAAGAGGGAATGCAAACGAAGCGCAATAAAACTTTAGAACCGCCGCCCGTCGTCGTTGGCGAACACGATTACGCCGAGGTTTCGGAGCGCATCAGCGGCATCGCGCTTCGGAGGAAAACGCATTTTTTGTGGTATGTCGGGTTCGGGATTTCGTTTGTCATTACGATGGTTTTGTTATACGCGGTTGCCGCGCTTCTTTATTACGGAGTGGGCATTTGGGGCGTAAATATTCCGGTCGCGTGGGGTTTTGCGATTGCGAATTTCGTCTGGTGGATCGGAATCGGACACGCCGGAACATTGATTTCGGCTATTCTGCTGCTCTTAAATCAAAAATGGCGCACATCAATCAATCGTTTTGCCGAAGCGATGACGCTGTTTGCCGTCGCCTGCGCGGGACTTTTTCCGCTGATTCATCTGGGGCGACCATATTATTTTTACTGGCTGCTGCCGTATCCTAACACGATGGCGTTGTTTCCGCAGTTTCGTTCGCCGCTCGTGTGGGACGTTTTCGCCGTTTCGACTTATTTAATCGTGTCGCTCATTTTTTGGTATATCGGAATGATTCCCGATTTGGCGACGCTGCGCGACAGAGCGCAAAACCGTTATGCGTGGCGGATTTACGGGATTATGGCGTGCGGCTGGCGCGGTTCGGCGGAGCATTGGCATCATTACGAACGGCTTTATTTGATACTCGCCGGACTCGCTACGCCGCTCGTCGTTTCGGTTCACACGGTCGTCAGTTTCGATTTCGCGGTGGCGATTGTTCCGGGCTGGCATTCGACGATTTTTCCGCCGTATTTCGTCGCGGGCGCGATTTTATCAGGGTTTGCGATGGTTTTGACATTAGCGATTCCGATTCGCAAGGCTTACGGATTGGAAGATTTTATCACGATGCGGCATCTGGAAAATGCGGCAAAAATCATCATTGCGACGAGTATGTTTGTCAGTTACAGCTATCTGTCCGAACTATTTTTCGCCTATTACAGCGGCGACCAATACGAATATTACATCGAATTTAACCGGATGTTCGGCAGATACGCTCTGATGTATTGGATTTTGATTGCCTGCAACGTCGTCGTGCCGCTGACGTTGTGGTTCAAAAAAGCACGAACGAATATCATTTGGCTGTTTATCGTGTCAATTCTCGTCAACGTCGGAATGTGGACAGAGCGATATGTGATTGTCGTCACGAGTCTGCACCACGATTTTATGCCGTCGGCGTGGGGAATGTATTCCGGGACGTGGTGGGATTACGCGACGCTCGGCGGCACAATCGGGCTGTTTTTCGCGCTGTTCTTTTTGTTCGTCAGATTTTTGCCGCTGATGTCTATGGCAGAAATGCGGAAATTGATTGCGCCGCCGGAAGCTAAGGAGAAAGAAGCGTGAAGAAATTTAGCCACAGATTTACACAGATTTACACAGATAAAAAGCAAGATAAAACCAAAATCTTTTTTGATTTATCTATTAAAAATCCGTGTTTATCTGTGAAAAAACGAAGCTGGATGGTTAAAAATTCTTTGTAAAATTATATGAAAGCCGGTTACGAACCGAAAATTTACGGCGTTTTAGCCGAATTTGACGAAGCCGAAAAGCTGATTGCGGCGGCGCGGCATTGTCGCGCGGCGGGTTACGAAGATTTGCAGGCTTACACGCCGTTTTCGATTGAAGAATTATCGGAAATTTTGCAGACAAAGCGCAGAAACTGGATTCCGGCGATAGTTTTGGCGGGCGCGATTTTGGGTGGTTTGACGGGATTTTTTATGCAGTATTACGGGGCGGCGATTTATTATCCGCAGAATATCGGCGGTCGTCCGCTGAACAGTTGGCAGGCATTTATTCCGATTACGTTTGAACTGACCATTCTCGGCGGCGCGATTATCGGCGCGTTGGGGCTGTTTATTTTATGCGGTTTGCCGCAGGTTTATCATCCGGTTTTTAGTGAACCAAACTTTCGCCGCGCGTCGCAGGACGGATTTTTTCTCTGCATTAAAGCGAGCGACGCGAAATTTGATTATCCGCAAACGCGCGGATTTATTGAAACTTTAGAACCATCG
Source organism: Acidobacteriota bacterium (assembly GCA_030948995.1). Lineage (GTDB taxonomy): Bacteria > Acidobacteriota > Blastocatellia > Pyrinomonadales > Pyrinomonadaceae. The sequence continues at coordinate 24,827 of JALYZF010000234.1, read as the reverse complement.
GAGATTACGGCGATTTTCGATGAGAGATATAAAAAGTTGAAAAGTGATTATTAAAGCGAAAATTATTAGCCGCGAACAGATACGAAAAAAACACGAAAAGATTTTTCGTGAATCCCTTTTTTGTCTTCGCGGCTGTGTTTTTCTGCTGGTTATTTCGTCGTTCGCCGCGTCGTGCGCTCAAAAAATGGCGAGTCAGCCGAGCGCGAGACCGCTTGAGCCGAGCAGTTTTTTTGCCGACAAACAATCGGCGCGGCAGCCGGTTGCGGGAACGATTCCGAGCGGTTTTACCGAAACAGGCGAGCGCGTTGCGGCGGAAGAAAGTTTCGATAAAAACTCGAACCAACTGCCGTTTCCGCTGACCGAAGAAGTTTTGCAGCGCGGGCGCGAACGCTTTGAAATCAACTGCGCGGTGTGTCACGGAAAAACGGGCGACGGCAACGGAATGATTGTAAAACGCGGATTTTCTCCGCCGCCGACGTTTCTTTCGGAGCATTTGCGAAATCATCCGCTCGGACATTTCTACGATGTCATCACCAACGGTTACGGCGGAATGGGAGCTTACGCGGCGCAGGTCGAACCGCGCGACCGCTGGGCGATTGCGGCTTACATTCGCGCTTTGCAGATTAGTCAAAATGCAACTGTTCAAGATGTTCCGGCGGAAAAACTGGGCGATTTGGAGAAGAAATAATGGAACCGTCCAGCTTCGCTTTTGCACAGATGAACACGGATATAAAGCAAGATTAAGAAAATTTTTTTTGTTTTATCGCTTAAAAAAATCGGTGTCGATCCGTGTAAATCTGTGGCTAAAAAATGATTTAAAGATATGAGCGCGGAAATTCAAACATTATCAGAAAATCCTAATTTGCGGCGTTGGCAAATCGTCGTGCTGGTAATCGGCGTGATTGGTTTAATCGCCTGCGCGGTCGGCTGGATGGTTGAGCCGACGCAGTTTTACCGCTCGTATTTAACGGCTTATATTTTTTGGGTCGGGCTGGCGGTCGGGTGTTTGGGCGTGCTGATGCTGCAGTTTGTGACGGGCGGGCGCTGGGGTTTGATTCTGCGCCGTCCGCTCGAAGCGGCAAGTTTGACGTTTCCGCTGCTTGCCGTGTTGTTCGTGCCGATTTTGTTCGGTTTGCCGAATTTGTATGTTTGGATGAATGCGGCGGTCGTTGCGGCAGATGAAGTTTTGCGGAAAAAACAGGGATATTTGAACGAGCCATTTTTTATTGCCCGCGCCATCGTTTATTTCGTCGTCTGGATTTCCATTGCGTATTTTCTCAATCGCTGGTCGCGTCTGCGGCAGAGTTCCGACGACAAAGTAAAATATCAATGGCGGCTCGAACATCTCGGCGGTTGGGGAATGTTTCTGACGGCAATCGTCGTTTCGCTCGCCGTTATTGATTGGGTGATGTCGCTGGAGCCGCGCTGGTACTCGACGATTTACGCCGTCGCATTTGTTGCGGGCGAAATGCTCGCGGCGTTTGCTCTGACGATTATGACGACGCTGATTTTTCCGATTCCCGCGCCGCTCGCCGAAATCATCGGAAAGGAGCGTCTGCGGGCGTTGGGAAATTTGCTGCTGGCGTTCGTGATGCTCTGGGCGTATTGCGCTTATTCGCAGTATCTATTGATTTGGTCGGGCAATCTGCGCGATGAAATCACTTGGTATCTGCCGCGCACGGCGGGAGGTTGGGGCTGGATCGCAATCGGTTTGATCGTTCTGCATTTCTTTCTGCCGTTTTTTCTACTGCTTTCGCGCGATTTGAAAGACAAAGGCAGAACGCTTTTGGGCATTGCGCTGCTGATTTTCGCGCTGCGTTATGTGGACGTTTTCTGGCTCGTCAAACCGGCGTTCACGCCCGAAGGTTTGAGTTTAAGCTGGCTCGATTTCGCCGCGCCAATCGGGTTGGGCGGCGTGTGGCTCGCTTATTTTCTCTGGCTGTTCGAGCGTCAGCCGCTGCCGTTGGGCGAGATTGAAGAAGAAATCGAGAAGGAAAAAGAAAAGGAGAATTAACCGCCGAATTACGCAGATAATCGCGGATGTTTTTAGCCGACTAAAAATGAACGAAAAAGAGATAATCAACCCGGACGTTAAATACGAACCGAAAGATGTCAGCGGCACTTGGCTGGGCGCAATCGGTGTGTTTATTGTCATCACGGCGATCATTCTGCCGTTTCTTTTGTGGGGATTTTACGGACATTTTGAGGCGAGCTACGGACACGCCGCGCCGATTCCAGAAGCGAAAAACCTCGAACAGTTCAGTGCGCCGCCCGCGCCGGATTTGGAGCCGAATCCGGTCGGAAATTATCGTGAATTTCGCCGCGCCGAAAACGAAAAATTGAACAATTACGGCTGGGTTGATAAGGAAAAAGGCATCGTTCACATTCCGATTGAGCAGGCGATGAAACAGTTGGCAAATAAAGGTCTGCCCGAAGTCCAACCGATAAACAGTAATGCGAATGCGATACAAAATAATTTGCAGTCAGCAAATTCAAATATGACTAATCCGCAAGAGAGCGAAAAGCGATGAACACGATTTTATTAAATCTGCTTCTTTTATTTCAGCCGCAGTTTTTCCCCGAAACGGCTTCGTCGGAGGCTGGCAAAGTGGACGCGCTTTTCTTTTTTATGCTGGCGGTGTGTGGTTCGGTCGCGTTGCTGGTGTGCGGTTTGCTGGCGTTTTTCGCCATCAAATATCGGCGGCGCGAAACGAATCAACTGGCGCAAAAAGGCGGAGTGCCGCGCTGGTTGGAAGTCGGCTGGATTGTTACGCCGCTGGTGATTTTTCTGGGAATGTTTTACTGGGGCGCGACGCTTTATTTTAATGTCATGCGCCCGCCGGAAAAGGCTCTCGAAATCAACGTCATCGCCAAACAATGGATGTGGAAATTTCAGCATCAGGGCGGTCAACGCGAATTAAACGAACTGCACGTTCCGGTCAATCAGCCGGTAAAAATTACTGTGACATCGCAGGATGTGATTCATTCGTTTTTCGTTCCGGCGTTTCGCCTGCATTTCGACGTTGTGCCGGGACGTTATCGCGCGACGTGGTTTAAGCCGACGCAGATCGGCGAATTTCAGCTTGAATGTTCGCAGTATTGCGGCACGCAGCATTCAAAAATGATCGGTAAAATCATCGTGATGTCGCAAGCCGATTATGAAAATTGGCTCGCGCTCGGTGCTGACGAATCAATCGCTTCCAAAGGGCAGAATTTGTTTCGGCAGCTCGCCTGCAACGCCTGTCACACGGGCGACGCGACGGCTCGCGCTCCGCTGCTGCAAAATTTATACAACAGCACGGCGAATCTGGAAAAAGGCGAAAAGGTCAAGGTTGACGAAAATTACATCCGCAATTCGATTCTGAATCCCGAATCGCAAATCGTCGCCGGTTACAAACCGATTATGCCGACGTTCAAAGGACAACTCGACGAAGAACAACTGCTCGAATTAGTCGCCTACATCAAATCTTTAGGCGCGGGACGCGAACAAATTCCGCCGAATTTTTCGCCCGGCGCGCCGCAGCCGGAGACGGTTGAAAACGCGATTCGGCAGAGCGAGAAGGGCGGAAATACAAATAAATAAGAAATTATGAAACCACAGATTTTCACAGATGAACACAGATTTTTGAGAAATAAATCAAAAAAGATTTTTAGTTTAAATCCGGTTTTTATCCGTGTGAATCTGTGAAAATCTGTGGTTAAAAAATTAGTTTAATTAGTCAAAGCGAAAGATGAATACGACCACCGATACAACCGAAAATTTAACCGTTCCGATGTATGAGCCGGAGAATTATTTGACTGCTGAATACGGCGTTCGTTCGTGGCTTTTGACGACCGACCATAAACGCATCGCACTGCTTTATATGGTTTCGCTGACGGTGATGTTTTTTCTCGGCGGAATCTTCGCGCTTATTATCCGGCTCGAACTGCTCACGCCGCAGGGCGATCTGGTTTCCGACGACACTTACAACAAACTATTCACGATGCACGGCGTGGTGATGGTCTGGTTTTTTCTGATTCCTTCGATTCCCGCCGTGCTGGGAAATTTTCTCGTGCCGCTGATGATTGGCGCAAAGGATTTGGCGTTTCCGCGCCTGAATTTACTGAGTTGGTATATTTACATCATCGGCGCGATGTTCACGCTTTGGGCAGTTGTCAGCGGCGGCGTTGATACGGGCTGGACTTTTTACACGCCGTTCAGCACTTTTTCCTCGAACACGCACGTTATCAAAACCGCCATCGGCATTATAATTATCGGATTTTCTTCTATTCTAACCGGCTTGAATTTCATCGTCACGATTCATAAACTTCGCGCTCCGGGTTTAACTTGGTTTCGTCTGCCACTTTTTATCTGGGCGATTTACGCGACGAGCATTATTTTGATTTTAGCCACGCCGGTTTTGACGATTGTCCTGACATTAATTGCGGTTGAAAGATTTCTGCATATCGGAATTTTCGATCCTGCGCTCGGCGGCGACCCGATTTTGTTTCAGCATTTGTTCTGGTTTTACTCGCATCCGGCGGTTTATATTATGATTCTGCCGGGAATGGGAGTGATTTCCGAACTGATTCCGGCGTTTTCGCGCAAGAAAATGTTTGGTTACAACGCCGTCGCGTTTTCCACGCTTGCCATCGCGTTTTTCGGTTTTCTCGTTTGGGGACATCATATGTTCGTGGCGGGCGAATCGGCGTATGCGGCGATGACGTTTTCGCTCCTTAGTTATCTGGTCGCCGTGCCGTCGGCAATCAAAGTTTTCAACTGGACGGCGACGCTCTACAAAGGTTCGATTTCCTTTGATACTCCGATGCTGTATGCGTTCGGTTTTATCGCGCTTTTCACCATCGGCGGATTGACCGGATTGTTTTTAGCCGCGCTCGGCTTGGACGTTCACGTTCACGACACCTATTTCGTCATCGCGCATTTTCACTACATAATGGTCGGCGGAATGGTGATGGCGTATTTCGGCGGTCTGCATTACTGGTTTCCGAAAATCAGCGGGCGAATGTATCCCGAAGGCTGGGCGCGGCTTGCCTGTCTGACGATTTTCGTCGGTTTTAATCTGACATTTTTTCCGCAGTTCATTCTCGGATATTTGGGAATGCCGCGCCGCTATCATTCCTACACGCCGACATTGCAACTCTGGAATGTTTTATCAACCGCGGGAGCTTCGATTTTGGGAATCGGTTACGCGATGCCGCTCGCATATTTGCTTTGGGCTTGGCGATACGGCAAAAAAGCAGGCGCGAATCCGTGGAACGTAACGGGACTCGAATGGACGACAAGTTCGCCGCCGCCGAAAAACAATTTTACGCTCACGCCAGTCGTTACCGAGCCTCCGTATAATTATCCGACTGCCGAAGAAGTACAACCGGAATTGTTTGAGGAGGCGCGAGATGACTGAAATTATCGTTAAATTGCCGGAAAAGCAATTCCGCGATTTGTCGCAGCAGCGCGAAACCGCCGAATTCGGAATGTGGGTTTTTCTGATGACCGAACTGCTGCTGTTCGGCGGACTGTTCACGGCTTACACGGCTTTTCGCTATTATTATCCGGCGATTTTCGCCGACGCGAGTCATGGTTTGAACGCCGTTATCGGCACAATCAATACGGCGATTTTAATCGTCAGCAGTCTCGGAATAGCGATTGCCGTTCACGCGGCGAAAAACGGTCAGCGCAAAAAATTACTGTTCAGTCTGCTGTCCGCAATCGTTCTCGGCACGGCGTTTATGGTTTTGAAAGGAATCGAATACTACAACCACTATCAGCATCAGGAATTTCCCGGACTCGCGTTTAACTACGCCGTTTCGCACGCGCACGAAAAACAAGTTTTCTTTTTCCTCTATTTTGCAATGACCGGCTTACACGCCGTTCATTTGACCATCGGAATAATTTTAGTTTCGGTGATTTTCATAATGGCGTATCGCCGCAAGTTTTCTCCCGTTTATTATTCGCCAGTCGAAAACGCGGGTTTGTATTGGCATTTCGTTGATATTGTCTGGATATTTTTATATCCGCTCTTTTATTTGATTGACATTCATCATTGAAAAATTATGACGACGAAATCAATTTCCGAATTGACAAATTACATTGTCGGCGGCGCGTTGTTACTGCTGACGCTTTCGACTTATATGCTCGCGCTGGTTGATTTGGGAATCGGCAATTTAATCATCGCGCTCGTCATCGCGGCGGCAAAAGCGTCGCTGATAATTTTGTATTTTATGCACGCCCGTTACAGCGACGCTTTGACGCGAATTGCAATTTTTGCGGCGTTGTTGTGGTTCAGCATTCTGCTCGTGCTGACGATGAGCGATTACGTTTCGCGTTATCCGGCGATGTAAAATTAACATTTTAAGATAGTAATAAAAATATGCGCCTTTTAATAGTTGAAGATGAAGTCAAAGTCGCCGGTTTTCTGAAACGCGGAATGGAAGAAGCCGGTCACGTCGTGGATGTCGCGCACACGGGCGAAGACGGCGAGTATTTGGCTTCGCTTAATAATTACGACGTGATGATTCTCGACGTAATGCTGCCCGACAAAGACGGTCGGCAGGTGTGCCGCGATCTGCGGACGAAAGGCGTTTCGACTCCGGCGATTATTTTGACGGCGAAAAGTTCGACCGAAGACAAAATCTTAGGTTTTGACAGCGGCGCGGATCAATTCGTCGTCAAACCTTTCGATTTTAATGAACTGCTCGCCCGCGTCCGCGTTCTCGGTCGCCACGCCAATTCCGCCCCGCTGCGTTCTTTAACCGTCGCCGATTTGCAGCTTGACCCGCTCACGCGGACGGCGAAACGCGGCGCGAAAGAAATTTCGCTGACGACCAAAGAATATCAACTGCTCGAACTGCTCGCGCGTCACGCCGGACAAGTCGTCTTGCGGACAGTTATTATCGAACAGGTCTGGGATATGCAGCACGATCCGACGACCAACTCGGTTGACGCTCTTGTTAAACATCTGCGCGATAAAATTGACCGCGATTTTGAGACGAATTTGATTCACACGATTCGCGGTGTCGGGTATATGATAAAAGCGCAATGAATTTAACATTCGGTTCGCGCCTGATTCTCTGGTATGTCGTCACGCTCGGCTATCTGCTGGCGATTACCGCCGTCATTCTCAGCTACACGCTCGATTGGCAGGCGAAAAATAAATTCGACACCGCGCTGCAAATTCTCGGCACGTCCGAAGCCGAAACGGTTCTTTCAAATCTCGCCGAGCGCAGCGCGAAAACGCCGGATAATAATTCAATCGTTGATGTTCGCTACCGCGAAATTTTTAATTTTAAAAATCAACAACCCGAAAAATACGTGACCGTCGTCAACGTCAATCACAGGGCGGTTGATTTTTCCGAGAATCTGAGCGCGCCGCTGCCATTCGACGACGACGTTTTGAATCACGCTCTGGCTGGCGAAGTCGTTTTTCAAACGATAAACATTAAAGATAACGGAAATTTGCGCGTCGTTTTCATCCCGGTTCGCTCGTCCGGCATTTCACAAAATTTCGTCGTGATAACCGGCTTGCCCGAAGATTTTATCAGCGGCGATATACGTTTTTTCCGTTTGATTTCAGCCTTCGCAATACTGATTCTGCTCGCATTAACGGCTCTCAGCGCATATTTTTTAGCGAAACATACGATGCGTCCGATTGAAAAAATTACCGCCGCCGCCGAATCTTTAACTTCCAAAAATTTTCAAGACCGAATTCCCGAACAACTCGCCGACGACCAAATCGGACGATTGATTAAAGTTTACAATCAAATGCTGGCGCGACTCGACGACGCTTTTGAATCGCAACGCCGGTTTGCCACCCGCGCCGCTCACGAACTCCGCACGCCGCTGACGATTTTGCAAGGCGAAATTCAGGTAACGCTGCGCCGCCGACGCGCGGTTGAAGAATACGAAACGCAGCTCCAAAGTAATCTCGAAGAAGTCGAAAAAATGACGCGCACCGTGGACGATTTACTGACTTTCGCCCGCTACGAAGCCGGCGAAACCGAAATGCCGCGCCGCCGCGTTCGCCTCGATGAAATCACGGCAATTATTGCAAAAGATTTGCGCGTGATTGCCGAAAATGACGGCAAGAAATTTATCGTCGAAACGGATGAAGAGGTCGAAGTTTTCGGCGACGAACAGGCATTGGCGCGGCTCGTTTCAAACTTTATCGAAAACGCCATTTTTTACACGCCCGACGGCGGACAAATTTTCGTCAAAGTTTTTGCCGAAAACGAACACCCGACGCTGCTTGTCGAAGACACCGGAATAGGCATCGCGCCCGAAGATTTACCCCATATTTTCGAACGGCTTTTCCGTTCCCGAACGGCGCGGCGAATGCGCCCGAAAGGTGTCGGCATCGGTTTGGCATTGGCTGAAGTCATTGCCCGTCTGCATAATGCCGAAATTTCCGTCGAAAATAACACGCCGAACGGCACGCGATTTACAATTAGTTTTCCGTCTTTAACCGCCGGGTTAAAAGAAGTCAAAATAAACTGAATTTAATAACCGCGTTCCCGAACGTAAAGATTTTCGAGCGGCTGTCCGTCAACATATCTTTTCAAATTGGCGACGAAAAGCTGCGCCGCGCGTTCAAAATAATACGGCGTAAATCCAATTTTCTCGCCCTCAATCAAATCGCCGCCGGTCGAAATTTTATTCCAAGGTAAATTCAGCCGGACAAACCGGCGGCAAAATCTCCGCTCGCTTTCATCTCGTTTCGCATCGCCTAAGTAGAAACACTTAGACGAATTGAGTATTTACGCAGAAGCGTCGGCGCGAAGAAAATCGCTATGATTGTTACATAAGGAAAATAAAGGAGAAATCAAAATAAAAACCGAAATGACGAGCGAAAAGGAAATTGATGTCGAACGCAGTTACGCCGGCGCAGACCGCCGACAAACTGCGGCGCATCGCCGACGCGATTGAAGCGGGCGAAATCGAAATCAAATGGAATCGGAACGAGAAACAAACGGATTAGACGAGGAGAAAACGAAATGATTTGGACAATTGTAATAGTATTGGCGGCTTTGTGGCTGCTCGGATTTATCGGCAACGTCGGCGGAGCGTTGATACATTTACTGCTGGTCGCGGCAGTCGTCGTGCTGATTGTGAAATTCGTCTCCGGTCGCCGCGCGGCTTGACCGTGAAGCGAATAATCGGGCTTTGACAAGAAAAAGTTTAGTAAAAAATCCGACGGCGAAATCGCCGAATTTAATCAGGAGAAGAAATTTTATGAAAAATATAATTAAAAATTTGACGATGAGCGCGACGGCGACGGCTTTAACTTTCTGCTTTGCGGTGGCGACCGTTCCGGCGCAGCAGATGATGAACACGAAAGAGGTTAGAAAACAGCAAAAGGAAGGACGCGGCGAAGCGCGTGAGGCGGCGAAGGTTTTTCGGGAAATTATGAATGTGCCGGACAAAGCAATTCCGCGCGAACTGCTCGACAAAGCTGAAGCAATCGGCGTGTTTCCGAACGTCGTCAAAGCCGGATTTATCGTCGGCGGGCGCGGAGGCGACGGCGTGGTTTCGAGACGCACGGCGACGGGCTGGAGCGCGCCGGTTTTTTACAATGTCGGCGGCGCGAGCTTCGGAGCGCAAATCGGCGCGAAGAAAACTGATTACATAATGCTGTTTATGAACGAAGGCGCATTGCGCGATTTATTGGACGACAAGCTCGAATTTGAAGGCGATTTGAGCTTTGCCGCCGGACCAATCGGTCGAACGGTCGGCGCGGGAACGAATCTGACGGCTGACGCGGGAATTCTCGTTTATTCACGCAGTAAGGGAGCTTTCATCGGCGCGTCAATCGGCGGCGCGGTGCTGACTGCCGACAACAGCATCAACGAAGCGTTCTATAATATGAAAGCGCACGAAGTGCTTGAAAATCCGGCAAAAGTTTCGACGGCGACGCTGCCAAGAGATTTGACGATGCTCAACGACGCTTTGATGATGTATTCGAGAAAGTAGTCAAAAAAACTTACAACTATTTATAAACAAAAACGGCATCGCGTTTATTCGCTGTGCCGTTTTCCTTTTAATCGGCGGACTCGAATTGTCGGAGAACGCCCATATCTATATGATAAATTCATAATTCATAATTCAAATTTTTTGAGGATGTTTCAAATACGATGGCGCACGTTTCGCATAAATTATCGAATTCTTTTGAAGGAGCGCTCGCGGGCGGCGGCGACCCGGCGACTTCGCCGCTGTATGTTTTCGGACCTTTTCTAAAATTAATCGTCGTCGCGGGTGTGGCGCAGGTGACGTTCGGCGCGACGGTCTGGCTCGCCGTTTTGACGGTCGTGATGGTTTCGGCGATGTATCGGCAGGTGATGCGCTGGATTACCGACGGCAGCGGCGGCAGCGGTTTGAGCGAGGAAGAGTTCGGCGGCTGGGCGGTGAAAATCAACGCCGCGATTACTTTTACCGAATACACGCTCACTTTTCTGGTCAGTATGGCGGCGCTCGTAACGTTTATCGCCGACCGTTTTCCCGCGCTCAACGAAACGTTTTTTCATTTTCAGTATCGCGTTTTTCTGGCAATCGCGCTCAGCATTTTGACGGGCTGGCTCGTTAATCGCGGTCCGAAAATGGCGACGCGCGCTTTTGGTCCGGCGACCGCCGCGATTCTCGCGCTTCTTTGGGTGATGATCGTCGCCAGCCTTTTGAAATTCGGTTTTAATCTGCCGTCAATTAATTTTCAGGCGTTCGCGCCACAATACTTGAATTTCACGCTCGGCGGTTACGCGCGGATTTTGGCGTTGATGACGGGCATCGAAATTTTCGCCAATCTCGTCGCCGCTTACGACGGCACGCGGGCGCAAAAAAGCCGCAAATCGTTCGGCAGTTTGATAATCATTATGGGAACGACTTCATTGACGATGCTCGTCGTCGGTCCCGCGATTTTCGCTCTCTCGGATGTCAACAACGAAACGGTTTCCGTTTTCACGCAGACGATGGATAAACTGTTGCCCGCTTGGGCTTCGTATGCGGGAACTTTAATCGGTGTCGCCGTGCTGCTTTCGGCTTGCGCGGCGAGCGCGCAGGGTTTGCAGAATCTCTCGCTCGGACTTCGCCAACGGCATTACATTCCGGCAAATTACGGAGAAAAAAATCGTTTCGATGTCGCCGATAAACCTGTCTGGCTAGAAGTCGCCGTCGTCGTCGCGTGTTTTTTGTTGTTCGGCACGCTCGAAGAAACTTATCTCGCGCTTTACGCCGCCGGAGTTTTTATTCTTTTGAGTATGACGGGCTGGGCGGCGAGCAAACGACTGTTGCGCGGGCTGCGCGGAAAATTTTCAACCGTCGGCGCGATTTCGCTCGCCGGAACAATTCTCGCCGCGCTTCTTACTTCCGCCGCGACCTTGATAATTTTCCGCGAACGTTTTTTTGAAGGCGCGTGGACGTATCTGATATTTATTCCCGCGTTTTATTTCGTTTTCAGCTATTACCGCAAAAAACTCGGCGCGCCGACATCGGTTGAAGACCGCCTCGGCTTGCTCGCCTGCGAACAAAAATATCTGCCCGATTTTGCCAATGACGAAAACGGCGCGGCGGTAAATCTCAGAAAAATCCTCGTTCCGCTCGACGGCTCGATGCTCGCCGAACAATCGCTGCCGATAGCCAGAAGTTTAGCCGCAGTTTTCGGCGCGGATTTGATTTTAGCGAACGTCAAAGCAGACAAAAAATCCAAAGCCGGCAAAAACGACGGCGAAACGATTTCCGCCGCGCCGTTCGACTGCGACGGATATTTGCGCCGCACCGTCGAGATGCTAAACGGCGATTCGCTCGCCGCCGAATGCGTAACCGGACAAGGCGAACCGGCAATAGAGATAACTCGGCTCGCGCAGGAATCGGCAGCCGATTTAATCGTCATCAGCACGAAAGGCGGTTTTGAAATCGGACAGTTGTTTTCGGCGAGCGTTTCGATGCGTTTAATCGAGCGGTCAGATTTGCCGATTTTGCTGCTGCGACCAACAGATGATTGGGCGAGCCGCTATACGGAATTTACGAAAATCATCGTCGCGCTCGATGGCTCGGCGGAAGCGGAAAGCGTCTTGCCGCTCGTCAAACTTCTTGCCGACGAATTCGACAACGAAGTTCTGTTAGTTTCCGTTCCCGAAGGCGCGGAATCGGAAAATTATCAAACGACGATGCAGACGTATCTGGACAGCATCGCCGCCGGACTCGATTCGGCAAAAACCGCGACGAAAGTTTTGCTCGGCGGCTCTGGTCCGGCGCGAACGATTCTCGCCTTTGCCGAAGACGAACGCGCCGATTTAATCGTGATGGCGACGCACGGACGCGGCGGCGCGGAACGACGCGAACAACTGCCTCTGGGCAGCGTCCCGACGCGCGTTATCGAAAAAACGAGATGTCCGGTTCTGCTCGTTCCGGCGCGCCAGTCTTCCGCGTCTGAATAATTTCTGCGGAAGATTTTTTTCTCAAAACCAATTTATTTTTTGTTCTCAAGGTCTTTGATTAACGCTTTCATTTCGTCAATCTCTCTGCGCTGCGCCTCGATGATGCCGTCAGCGAGTTTCCGCACGCGCGGATCGGAAATATTCGCCCGTTCGCTGGTTAAAATCGCAATCGAATGATGCGGAATCATCGCTTTCATATAAGAAACGTCTTCGACGGTCGTCTGACTTCGCACGAGCCACAGCGCGAAGATAAATATCACGACGCTGCCGACAAAAATACCGATATTAACCTTGCTGTTCTGATACATATTGAGCATAAACAGCAGCATTATCACCGCCATCGTCGCGCCCATCACGAACATCATATAAAAGCGCGTTTCGCTGAAATAAACGTGGTCTAAAGCGTATGTATTCAGATACATCAAACCGAACATCACGAGCGTCGAAGTGCCGACCATCGCCGCGAACCTCGCATAACTGCCCGACATCATTTGATGTTCGTCTTTCGGCATTTCCTTTTTAGATTCCATAGTTTGTTTGTTTTCCGTTTCCTCTTTATTCATGTGTATTTCCCTCGTTCGTCGAATTATCAAAACGGTTTTCGTTCGTAAATACTTCGGCTAAATTTGTGAACGAAAACCGCTTCGTTTTAATTTACATTGATGCCGACATCGAAGACATTTTACGGCAAGATTCCGCGCACTTGCGGCAAGCGTCGGCGCAACGCTGCATAAATTCCGCGCCGTCCGCCATCGTTTCGCATTCCTTGGCGCACGCTTCACAGATGGCGGCGCACGCGCCGCAGATTTGCGCGTGATGGTCTGACATTCTAATCATAAAATCCGCGCTCGTCTGGCAAATCTGCACGCAGTCCTGCAGCATTTTTATATGCGCGGGGCTGGCGTGTTCGCCGCCCATCTCCAGACAATGCACGATGGTTTCCAGACAAACCGCGTGGCAGTTTTGACAATTATCAATGCACTGCTGCATTTCCTGATTTCTTTCGTGTGACATTTTTTAAAATCCTCCTTGAATTTTCAACGCCAAAATCGTTGAACGGTTAAAATAGAAATAAAAAAGCGTCGGGTGAATTTCTATAAAAATTCGCCTCGACGCTTTTTACGATTGTTTCGCATACTCAGCCGGATTCGCTTCAAACTTGCGCTGACACGCTTCGGAACAAAAATAATACGTCGTTCCTTCGTGCTCGGCTTGTCCGACGGCATCGCGCTCCTCGATTTGCATTCCGCAAACGAGGTCAATTTGTTGAGCCATTACTGCTTCCTCCATGTTATTGAAATCTTCGCCGAGGCGAAACTTCTTCCTGCCAATAAAACTTATCGTGACAAAATTATCGAATCACCCTTCACGCTTTTATTCGCTGGCACAAATACCCTGCCGATGTATTTTATATTATAGATTTCGAGTAAGTTTTTGTCACACTTGGATAAATAAAATTTTTTGAGCCTTCTTTTGTTTATTTCTTTTTAAGTGACAACTTACAAACCAAAAAACGAAACAGCGGGTCGGAAATGCGATAAGCATTTTCAACCCGCTGTTTCGCCGAAGCCGCAGTCAAGTTTAGTGAGTGTCGTAGGTCGCAACCGGGTAATCACCTTCGCTGCCCCACTGAACAGCGGTCGTCGCGTTGTCGGAACTCCTTAAAACATAAAATGTTCCGCTCGATTTGCGCCACACGGCGGCATCGGTTTTGCCGTCGCCGTCATAATCGTTCTGAACGGTTAAGTCCGCCTGCGAAATTCCGAAATTATAGACGAGATAACCGCTCCCCGAACTTTTCAAGATATACCAAACTAAGCCCGCGTCGGCGGTCGCGCCTTCTCGCACGACGGCAACGTCGGTTTTACCGTCGCCGTCATAATCGCCCGGCACGGCATAATCATCGCTCAAACCCCAAGCTACTGATTGAAAGCTGTTATCACGACTTCTTAGAATATAAAAATATGCCTGATCGTAAGAGTTTGCGCCCGAACGCTGAACGGCGAAATCAAATTTGCCGTCGCCGTCATAATCGCCCGGCACGGGGAAGTCGGTCGCTAAACCGAATTGCGCGGAATAAAACCCTCTGGTGCTGCCCAAAACATACCAAACGAGCGAGCCATTTGTTTTGCGAACGACTGCCAAATCCGTTTTACCGTCGCCGTCATAATCTCTGGCAACGGGTTCGTCATTTGTCAGCCCGAATTGCGTGCTGACAAATGTGTTATTGGAACTGTTCAGGCGATACCAAACGCCGGTCGTTTCGCGCCATACGGAAATGTCGCCTTTGCCGTCGCCGTCAAAATCACCGGGCGCGGGCAAATCGGTAATCGCATTGCCGAATTGCGTATATTTGAAAGTTCCGCCGCTGCCTTTGACATACCAAACACCGTTGCTCGGACGAAAAACCGCGAAATCCGCTTTGCCGTCGCCGTCGTAGTCTAACGCTTTACGCAGGCTGACCTGCGCCGAAGCCGCCGCCGCCAATATTAAAATGCAGGTCAAAATCACGCTGATTTTACTGCTATTATTCAAAAATTTATTCATTATTTCCCCTTAATATTTGCAAAAGTCCTAACATCTTCTGTTAAAACTTCGCGCCTTTATCAAGAAGTGATTACCACTGTTATTGGAAAATCAACTTCTCGATAATCGGCGGTTGTTACAACAGTCTTAATTGACGACATTGAAAACCCGCGACATACCGACGGGCGAGCCGTCCGGACCGCTCATCGTTTCGTTGGTCGTGTGATGCGGAACGTGACAGTGAAACAGCCATTTGCCCGGCTTGCTGGCGACAAACGTCACTTCAAAGAAATTGCCGGGTCCGATGTCGAACGTCGTAATTTCATACGGCGCGGGATTTTTGTGTCCGTTCTGCGATTCGACCGTTAAATCGAAACCGTGTTCGTGCATCGCGTGGAAAAGGTTGCCGACATTATAAACCCGCAGGCGCACTTTATCTCCGACTCTGATGGTTGGTTCGGTGGCGGCATCGCGCGTGACGCCGTTCATCGTGTGAACGTTAAATTCCTTGAGTAACTTGGCGGGAAAAACGACAATCGGACTGCCCTCGCTTTCCCAATACCACGACTGGAGCGTAAAGACGAAATCGCGGTCAACGTGGTCTTTTTGCTTTTCGTAATACGGCAGAACGACAAACATTCCGTCCAAACCTTTGAGTTCCTGTTCGGCAGATTTAAAGTGAGCGTGATAAGCGAAAGTTCCGGGATGTTCCGGGTCGAGATTGTAGGTATAAGTTTCGCCCGGATTAATCGGATTCAACTGGCTGACACCGGCAACTCCGTCATTGTCGTTCGTCTGATGAAGCCCGTGAAAATGCACGGTGGTCGGTTCTGGCAAATTGTTCGTTACGATGAATCGAATTTTTTCGCCTTCGTAGGCAATCGCGGTCGGACCGGGAATCGAGCCGTTATAACCCCAAACTTCGGCGGACTGTTTCGGAAAAGTTTCAAACTTATGTTGAAAAACCATTGTGGTCAGCCGAAACGTCCGCACGCCGTCAACCAATTCCGACGGCAAATTCGGCACGTCCGGCGTTACCGGAATCGTCGGGCGAACTAACCTGCCGAAAGCATTCATTTCAATACCTTTTTTGTTTTCCTTAGTCTGCGCCGACGCGAAATGCGCGGCAGCCGAGATTAAAATGGCGACGGTTAAAACCGCCATTAATCTCGAAATCAACGTAAAACCAAATTGTTTAATTTTCATTCTTAAATCCCTCTTGTATTTTTATTTTCAATCTCTGAGTAAAACTGCGTCAGATTTGCGTTAAATTGTCTTCACCGGCGCACAGGCACACATACAGACTTTTTATAATCGACTTGCATTGAAGATATTCACCTTTTCGGTTTCTACACTGCACATCGCGTTTGTTAATAATTTGAAATTGAAGAAACAACTTTGCGCGAACTAATTTGTTTTGCCAGCAATCTGTGCCGAACTGTTGAAAGCAAAATAATTATTAGCCTGTGTATTGGAAAATATCGGAAAGCAACTGCATACCCTTGTATAGTATAATTCGCAAATATTCCTCAAATGGATTCAATTATTTTCTTGAATCAAATAAGTCTGCCATTCTTTGCAAATGGCAGACTTTAAAGCGAAAATGTGTGGGAAAGCGACGACAGCCCGTTGGTGAACGCGCTCACCCACCTTCGATGACGACTGCTTTAGCGACTAATTCAAGCAATCGTTCCGCCGCCGCTAATTTTGGGCAAGGAGTCAGCGAAATTGAAAAAAGATATAAAAAAATCCAATAAAGCAGCGCACGGCGGCATCGAAGTTAACCACGAACGACAGCAGCCGCGCTTGAGACGCATCGAAGGACAGGTTCGCGGATTGCAAAAAATGATTGATACAAAGCGCGACTGCCTGGAAGTCATTCACCAGGTTTCGGCGATAGTAAATGCTCTGCGCCGCGTGCAAACCGATATGCTGCACGACCACCTCGCCGCGCTCGGCACGGCAATCATCGAAGAAAATCTCTCGCCGCAAAAACGCCGCGCTCTTGCCGATGAAATCGCCGCGCATCTCAAGCGTCTGACTTAATTTGCCGGATGCTGCTTGAGCCATTCGGCGCGAAGCAGAAAACTTCCTTCAGTCACGATTTTATCGCCGACATTCAAGCCTTCCAGCACGACGTATCGCTCGCCGGTTTCCGTTCCTAAACGCACGGTTTTTAAAATAAATGTGTTCGGATTATTATCGGCGGCGACAAAAACCGTTTGCCGGTTGTTGATGCTTTGCACGGCGGAGGACGGAATGACGGGCGCGGTTTTTTCCGCCATTCCCATCGAGCCAAAAGCGACGTTGACGTATTGCCCGATTTTCAAAATCTGTCCTGGATTTTCGAGTTCGACGCGGGCTTGCGCCGTGCGCGTTTCGGGGCTGATGTTCGGGTCAATGTATGTTACCTGCCCGCGAAAAAGTCTATCGGGATAGGCATCGGTTGTCACGCTTGCGCCGCTGCCCGCGCGGATTTGTCCCAAATCTTTTTCAAAAATTTGCGCGATGACCCAGACGGTTGAAAGATTGGTTATTTTCATCAATTCTTTGTTGGCTTCGACGACTTCGTTTTGATTGACCGAGCGAGTTGTGATTGTGCCGGAAACGGGCGCGGTAACGGCGAGTTCCGAGCTAATCTGTGACGGCGAGCGCAGCGCATTAACACGCTCAGGCGATAAGCCAAGCACGATGAGACGCTGTTTGGCGGCGGCGAGTTCCGATTCACTGGTTCGGGCTTTGACGGCGGCTTGCTCTAATTCCGTGTTGCTGGCTGGCTTTATTCGGGCGAGTTCCAGCGCCCGCTGATAGCGTTTTTGGGATTCTTCGACAGCGGCTTCGGCGGATTTCAGTTTTGTCGTCGCCTGCTCGAATTCTTCGCGGCTGGCGGCGCCGATTTGAACGAGTTTTATTGTCCGCGCGTGATGTTTGTGATGCTCTTCCAATTCGGCTTCGGCGGTTTTCAGTTTTGCCGTCGCGTCGTCTAATTCCTGACTGCTGACCGGGCTGATTTTCAATAATCGGGCGGCTCGCTCGTAATTTTGGCGCGACGTTTGGGCTTCGGTTTGCAGCGTCAGATAGCGCGACTGCGCCGATGCCAATTCGTCGCTGAAAATGACGGCGACAATTTGACCTTTACCGACATTTTCGCCGAGTTCAAAATTGACGCGCCGCACGACGCCGCCGACGAGCGAAAAAATCGGAGTTTCGCCGTAAGCGTTCGCCTGCACAACGCCGGTTGCAGCGACCGAGGCGGCTTCGCTCGAAAGAGTTTCGCCGACAGTTTCGATTTTGATTCCGGCGCGCGTCGCTTGTTCGGGCGCGAGCGTAACCGTTTGTTCTCCGGTCGGCGGCGATTGAGTGTCATTATTCGATTCGCCGAAAGAAACCGTGCGCGGCGCGGGAACGGGCTGACCGCTTTCTTTGCCGCGAAAAATCCAGAACAGCGACGCGCCCAAAACGATGACTCCGATTATTGCCAGCGCGATATACATCGGCTTGCGGCTCGACGTTCGTTTTTCAATCAAAATCGGTTCGCCGTTTTCATTCGTTTCCAATTCTTCGTTTTCGGCGATTTTTTCTTTGTTTTCTTCGTTCATTTGTTTGTCAGTTCCGGCGCGTTTGTCGCCAGCAAAATTTCCACACGCGCCTGATAAACCGCTAATTGCGCGTCAATAAATTCGTTTTCGAGTTCGATAAAGCGGCGTTCTTCGATTAAATAATCAATCAAATTTCTCGCGCCGAGTTCGTAAGTTTGCCGTACGACATCGAGATTTGCGTCAGCTTGGTCGCGCACGCCGACGCGGAAAATTTCCATTGCGCGGGATGCGCTTTGGTAGCGGGCGTAAGCGGCGGCGACTTGGCGGCGAATCGTCAGTTCGGCATATTCGCGGCGTTTGGCGGCGGCTTCGGAATTGAGGACGGCGGCTTCAATCGCGCCTTGATTGCGGTTGCGGACGGGAATTTCAAAAGTTACGCCGAATTTGAGAGAATGAAAAATTCCCTGCACGGGACGCAGTTCGCCCGCGTCGGTAATGCCGTTGACGGGAAAGCTGAAATTGTTTCGTCCGTAACCGAGCGACGCGCTCGCGTCCAACTTTCCTGCCGCACGCGCCTGTTCAATTTGCGCCTGGCTGAGAGTTTCGATTGATTGAAACGCTAATAAATCAGGGCGAGTTTGCAAAGCCTGCTGTGTGGCTTCGGCAAGCGGCGGCAGCGGCGCGAGCAAATCTTTGAAATCGCCGCGCAAGCGAAGCGGTTCTTCCGGTTTCATCCCCAACAGATTGCGAAGTTCAAGAAACGCGATTTCGGTTTTTCCCGCTGCGGTTTCGCGCATCGAGCGCAGGCGATTGACTTCGACGAGCGTCATATTTTCTTCGAGCGGCGCGGTTCTGCCCTCGCGCACGCGAGCCTGCACAAGCTGATAACCGCTGACGGCAGTCGCCAGTAAATCTTCAACCAATTTTAATTTGAGTGTTTCCGCCAAAGCCTCGCCGAATTTGGCGCGGACTTCCGCAGCTAGGTGTCGTTCGCGGTCGGCGACTTCTTTTTCGCGCACGGCTAGTTCGGCTGCGGCGACGTTAATTCTCGCTTTGCGCCGCCCGCCGAGTTCGAGCGGCAGACTTCCGCCAAGCGTCGTATTGTTGTCTTTCCCGCCGATTTGTTCTTGTCGGCTAAACTCCACGCTCGGATTCGGGCGTAATTTCGCCTGTTTGACCAACGCCCGCGCCGCTTCGATTTCCTTTCGCGCCGCCGCCAGTTCGTCGTTATTTTCCAGCGCAATGCGCACGGCTTCGTCCGCCGTCAGCCCGTTTATCGAGTCGAGGTATTTTGTGATCGAAGTCCGCGCATCGGACGCGATAGTAACTTGAGCATCGATAGTTTGCGCCAATAAAGACACTTGTGCCGTCAGCAAAAAGCCGAAGCAAAATAGCCAAAGAGATTTTTTTGTTAAATTTAAAGACATATCGCTACTTCACAATCAACTTGCCGCGCATCATATTCATTCCGC
This sequence comes from Acidobacteriota bacterium, assembly GCA_030948995.1. Classification (GTDB taxonomy): domain Bacteria; phylum Acidobacteriota; class Blastocatellia; order Pyrinomonadales; family Pyrinomonadaceae. Next base: position 4,870 of record JALYZF010000234.1, on the reverse strand, counting down.
AACTAAACGTAAATTCGCCCGCTTTTTTCGGCGTAAAACTGACGATCACTTCCTTGTTCAGAGGCAGTTCCCGCCGGATGCCGTAATCGGCAAATACAACTTCTTTAGCGCAAGTCGCGTCAGTTGTTCGCAGAAAAGTTATCTGTGCCGATACTCCGCGCTGAAGCGTAAGGCTTGCCGGTTGAAAGCCTTGATGCGTGATTTGCACTTTCGCTTTTTGCGGTTTCGTATTTTGACGATTCTTATTAGTTTGTCCGGCAAGCGAAATCTGCATCACAGCAAACATCAAAAGCAGAATAAATGCCGCGTTTTTCACGACAAAATTAGTTTTATTTCTCACACTATTTCCCCCTTTTTAATTAAATTTTAGCGAATGTAATTATTCCAACCGCCGTATTCGCCCCGAATTTTACCGAGCGGAAAAGTCAACACAACGAGTGCGACACCAACGAAAATTCCGTTGACCATTGCCGTCGTCGTAAAACCCGCCAGCAAGAACGGCGCAAGGACGAGCGACGCGCCGAACAAAATATTGATGAATCGCACGGAGCGTCCGACTTCGGCAATCGCAATCACCGAGAAAGTAACGATTAACGCGCCGACCAGATGATTGCTGTCCGCCGCTCTGCCCGTCGTGTTAAATAACCAGGGCGCGAACATCAACCACATTCCCAACGCCGCGCTGATGAGCAAATTCCAATTGCTGACGAGCCAGGTCGTGAACATCGAAAACGGATTTGACCAATCGAACGGCGTTAATTTATCGGCGCTTTTGCCTTCGACCGTGCCGCCGAGCCAGAATGTGCGCCACAGCGATTTGCCTTCTCGTTTTGATTGAATCAAAAATTGCAGCATCGCCACGACTTCATCAAGCGTCGCGGGAATCATCGCCAGCATTGCGATTCCGGCGAGCAGGCAAAGCGAACACCACGCGCCGACCGCCAAAGGCTGCAAAATAATCAGGATGACGCTGACCGTGCCGAGCGGCACTACTAAAATCCCGAAAAACATCACCATCCACGGCATCGTCCGCCACCTTGCTTTGTCGCCCATAAAACCCATCAACATTTCCAGCATATAAGACAACGCGCCGAGTCCCGCGTCGGAAATCGGAAACATTTTCGAGACATCCGAAGTCAAAACACGCATTGTGCCGTCGCCGAAAAACGGGTCATAAACTGTAGTAATGTGTCCGAGTTGATACGCTGCCATATAGCGCGAGGCGAGAAAACCGACGAGCGCGAGAAGTATCATCGGGGCGCGCTGCATCCACGACGAAGGATTGTAAGACCAACCCGGAGGCACGTCCGCGCCTTTCATTACCGACATATCCATTCCCGGCATCATCGTAACGAGAACCGAAAAGGCGATGAGCAGCGCGCCGACGAGCGTGTCGTTCAAATATCCGGCGGCGGTCGGCGACCAGAAGACGAGCGGCGCGAAAAGCAGCCAAATGCCGACGAAGCAATTCGCCCACCGCGCCAGATTGCCGACAAAACCTTTGTAAAACGAGAGCAGGGAAAAAACGACGACGAGCAAACCGCTGACGACATCGCTCCCTGTCATTCCCGCGCTTTGGTAGCCGAAAGTGAACGGACTCGTTATAAGCCACGCGCCGAGCAGCAAATTGACAAAACTCGCCCAGAGCGATTCGCGCCACATCATATCGCCATGGTCGCCGCCGCTCATTCCGCTCATCGAACCGTGCGACATCGTTTCGGAATTTTCACCGTTTGCTTTATTCTGCATCATCCCGGCGTGTTCTTCCGCCGACATTTTCCGAATTTCGCTGTTTTTCTCGGCGCGGTGATTTTCGGAATTTTGCGATGTTTCATCGTTCTCTTTTTTTTCGGTTTTCATCGCTCGTCTCCCTTGGCTTGTTTTTTGTCATCTTCCACCCTCTCGGCGAGTTCCGACGGCAATTCGAGTTTATTTTCCCGATACCATCGAACCGGGTCGGCAAGGAGCGCATCAATCATTTTCGGGAGCGTGTCGCGCAAACTATGTCGCGGTGTCCAATCGAGCAATTGTTTGGCGCGTGAAATGTCGAGCGCGTAATGGTCGTCGGCGTAATCAATCATCCACGGCTTGATAAACGGTTCTTCGACAAACGGCGTGTGGTCTTGAAACCACGCGCCGGTTTTCGCCAACGCTTTCGGAATCTGCGTCGTTTCCCAATCTTCGCCGTGAATCAGTCGCCCGAAAGTATGCTGCAATTCGCTGTAAGTCAGCGGCTCTGCTTCGCCGATCAAAAGCGGCAACACCGGCGGCAAATCTTTCCGGCGTTCGATGAGCCGCGCAAAAACGTCAACCAAATCTTCGAGATGCAGAAACGACTGCCCGTGTGCCACGTCGCCGGGAAAAACGCGGCTCGTCATACGTCGTTCATAAATGCGCTGGATTTGATGAGCGAGCGGCAGTGAATGACCCGAATCGGTATAAACGCCCGCGATTCTAAGAAGCACGGCGGGAATTTGTCCGCGTTCGCGGCGAATCAATTCTTCGGTTTTTATTTTCGAGATAGGATAAGCCCAAGATTCTTTTATCGGCGAATTTTCGTTGATAAACTCGCCCGGCTCGACGGGCGCGTGAACGAGCATCGTGCTGGAAAAAACGAACTGTTCGACCTCGAAGTCTTTCAAGGCATGCAGTAAACGCTCGGTTCCGCGGATGGTAACTTCTTCATATTTTTCGCTCGGCTCGCCGGAAAAATCGTAATACGCGGCGAGATGAATGACAGAGGCAATGCGCGTCCCGTGATGCTGACGAATAACCCGCATTCCTTCCCGCACGCTTTCGTCCGAAGTAACATCAACGGGAACGGCGGTGCAGCCGGGCAGCGGCGGGCTGGGCGCGTCGCGGTCAAAACCGACAACTTCGTAGTTTGCGGCTAATTTCTCTCCCGTTGCCGAACCGATTAAACCGCTTATCCCGGTTATGATTACTAAATCTTTTTGTTTTTCCATTTTTTCCTCCCTCAACTCTCTGAAATTTATTTCACTTCCGGCTTGTCCGCTTCGTTGATGATGCCGCGCATTTGTTCCAGCATCGCCGGATTGCGGCGCATCATCTCGACCATCGCGCGGCGATGTTCCGCATTGTCCATCATCATCTGCATATGCTGTTTCATCTCGTCCGCGTGTTCGTTCATATAGCGCGTCATCATTTCGACCATCTTCGGGTCGGTCATCATTTTCCGCATCATCTCTTGATTGTTCATCATCTTTTCCATCATCCCGCGCATCATTTCAGGATTGTTCATCATCATTTGCATCATCTCGCGCTGCTGCTGAGAATCGTTCGTCATTCCGGTCATCATATTGCCGGATGAGTTTTCACTAGCAGCGCTGGTATTATTTGATTGCGCCGTTTCGCGTTGACAGGCTGCCGACATCAATGCGAATGCTCCAATGGTGACAAGCACCAATACAAAAATTATTTTTTTCATTTTCATCTCCTTTTTTGTTTTTTATATACTTTTCCAACAAAATGTGTCGTAAAAAAACACATCCGAATCAGCACGGTGCCTTTTTAATGATTACTTCCCATTCCCCGTTTTTGCCAATAAAGCGCAAGCCGAATGGCGAGCGGCGCGAGAATTATCAGTTGCAAAAAGGGCAGAACTCCGACACCGATAACCGGCACGACGGGCATTCGCTCGTCGTAACTCCACCACCCGAAAGCGAAAGCTGTTTTCTCGAATATAATGACGCTCAACGCGGCGAGCAGCGCGGCGGTCAGATAAAACTTCCAACCGCCGCGACCGAACAAAAACGCCGCCGCCAAATAGATCGCCCAAATCGTCAGAGCGTCAATCACGCTCGCCACCGTGCAGAAAAGCAAAGATTCAAACATTGATTTTTCCGCCGTTTTAAAAGCCGAGATTTGCGCGACCTCCCAAATCCAGTTGAGAACGAAGGCGATAAAAAGCAGCATAACTACTAAATATCTGGAAACGTGAATAGATTCCGCCATTTTAATCTCCGTTCTGCTTCCATTTTTCCGGCGCGTGGATATTGGAAATTTCCGGCTCGACCGCAATAGAATTACCGTTTAGTTTTAACCGTTTGTTTATTTCTCGTTCTCTGAGCCAATAAAAAATCACGGGTGTCACGATCAAAACGTGCAAAAGCGACGAAACCATTCCGCCTAAAACCGGCGTGGCGAGCGGCTTCATCACTTCCGAACCCGCGCTTGAACTCCACATAATCGGCAGAAGTCCGGCGACGACGGTTGAAACGGTCATCACCTTCGGGCGCAGACGCAGTAGCGCGCCTTCGATAATTGCTTCGAGCAAGCCTTTCTTGGTCAGCACGCCGAGTTCTTTTTCTTTTTTGTGGACGGCTTCTTCGAGATAGATGACCATCACCATTCCCGTTTGAACCGCCGTTCCGAAAAGCGCGATAAAGCCGACCCAGACGGCGACGGAAAAGTTGTAATTTAAAAACCAGAGCAGGTAAACGCCGCCGGTTAAAGCAAACGGCACGGCTAATAAAACGTGCGCCGCTTCGAGTGCGGAGTTATACGTCATATAAAGCAAGCCGAAAATGACGATTAAAACAATCGGCACGACAATCATCAGAGTTTGTCTGGCTCGCTGCTGGTTTTCATATTGACCGCTCCAATTAATGTAATATCCTGGCGGCAATTGAATTTGTTTGACGATTGCTTTATTCGCTTCGTCCACGAACGAGCCGACATCGCGCCCGCGCACATTTAATAAGACCAGACCGCGCAGAAGTCCGTTTTCGCTCGAAATCATTGACGCGCCTTCGACCGTTCGGATGTCGGCGACTTGATTTAATGGAATCGTCATCCCGTTCGCCATCACAATCGGCAATTGCCCGATGGCTTCGGGACTGCCGCGAAA